>CAYYHT010000308.1:0-8657 GCA_964471355.1 uncultured Enterobacteriaceae bacterium | reverse complement strand
GGTCGGCCAGCTCTCGTCGAGCAGCTTGGCCAGTGCAGTCAGGTCATGTTCTCTGCTGGCGAATAGCAGAATGACAGAGAACTCGTCAGGTCCGAACGCGGCCTGCAGGTCTGCGAGAACGTGGTGGGGCTCCACGTGAGATGAAGCCGCTGACCGGATGAGCATGGGTGTCCCAAATACCTGGGTTCGCTGCGGACTAACTCAGTTCTGGAGCGTCTGCGGCTCGTCGGCGGGGTCTTGATCGCCCTGTGGGACCAGCGGTGGCGTCATGCTGTGCCGCAGCACCTCGTGCACGAGCTCAGTCGCCTCGACTTCGCGACCCAGTTCAAACAACGTCCGTGCGCACATCAGCGCCTCGAGAGGGGTCACCACGTCGACGATGATGTCGATGGTTCCCGTCGTGTGGCCGCCAGCACCGTGCAGAGCACGTACGCAGGCTGCCTCGCCTTCTTCGGCGAGCATGTCCACAAAGTCCAGCACCAATGCCCCATCCCCCATGTCAGCACCCCATTCTGACCCGTCGTCCAGAATGACTGTAGATCCATTCTGACTCATCGTCCAGAATTCGATTCAAATAAAGTGTGCATATGATTTCCTTCCTGTTTCTGGCGGCCTGTACGTCGACGCCCCAAACCGAGGTGCCCGTGGCGCCTCCCACTCCAATTGAGCAGGTGAACGTGCCAGACGATCCCATTGGCATGGTTGATGGCCCACAGTTCCATGCCCACATCGGAGAGATCCCCGAGGACTTGAGGCAGAAGATGATGGGTGTGTCGATGAAAGAGGGCTGCCCGATACCGTTCGAGGGGCTGCGCTTGGTGGGCGTGTCCTATTTTGATTTCGAAAATCGCCCGCAGCAGGGCGGGCAGCTGATCGTGGCCGAAGAACATGCCAAGACGATGGTCGACATCTTTGCCAAGCTCTTCGAGGCTGGGTTTCAGATCGACAAGATGAAGCTGATCTGGGAGTACGGCGCTGATGACGACAAGTCGATGGCCGCCAACAACACAAGCGCCTTCAACTGCCGGCCGATCACTGGCGGCACCAAGTTCAGTCAGCACAGCTTTGGCAATGCGATCGACATCAATCCGCTCATCAATCCCTACGTGCGCGGCGACAAGGTGCTTCCCCCAGGTGGCAAGGAGTTCTTGGACCGCGAGACAGAGCGCATGGGCCTGATTCGAGATGGTGATGTGGTCGTCAAGGCCTTCACCGACGCCGGCTGGACTTGGGGAGGCCACTGGACCGGCAAGACGTTGGACTACCAGCACTTCTCGGCCAACGGCCGCTAGCTACTCGCCCATCACGTAGGCGGGAAGCGGTGCCTGCCAGCCGTCTCCAGCCACGTCAACGCGGATGATGGCGCTCATGGTCCAGGGCGTGCGCCCAGTGATCGGCTCCATAGCGGCGTCTCCGGTGGCAGTCACCCAATAGGCAGCGTCTTCGGTGGCATCGAGCGGCCACGTGGCTGTGGTGCCTTCGGTCACCGCTTCGATCTCGCCGTTTTTGTACAGCGTGAGCCGATCGACGACGATCCAGGTGGGAGACATCGCCTCGACGGTCAGCGTTTGGTCGGGTCCGATCAGGGCACCGGGATCGATGCTCATGTCCAAAAAGGGTCCTCGCATGACCTGTGTGCGCTGGGCTCGGAGGGCTTCTCGCAAGTCGTCATCGGTGTACTCGGCGGGCACATTGGTGCCGATGCCGATCCAGGTGCCCTCCATGCCCAGAGTGCCCCAGCCATGTTGGTCGGTGCCCCCGGTCGGCGTGATGACCTGCCCTCGCATGACCAAGTCGGTGTACATGTCGACACCGCGCAGCTCTCCTGCGCTACGAATCTCGAGTACCTGGAAGTCCCAGCTCCACATGTCGGGTTCGCGAATGCTGCCCTCGGACCAGCTGGCCGCTGAGCCCATTCCCGTCCACGCGTGGTTCACCTGGGCATAGAACTCGCCGATGTACTTCTCGCGCAGGGCCGTGAACTGGTCTTCGGTGTAGACGATTCGGTTCTCTTGTAGCCACCACTGCCAGCCGCCGTTGTTGGGTGAAGCGGCGACGGGGGTCAGCGGGTACAGGTTGAGGTGCCCGCGTCGCACCGGGCTGACCTCTGTGGCGACCACGGTGTTCAACGTGTGTCCCAGGTCCAGCGCATCGATGAGGGGTCGGTAGTCGCCAATGTGGTCGTGCTCGGTCGCGAACGCGAGGTCCAGCCCATTGGCGGCTGCGGTGATGACTCGCCCCTCCATGGTGATCTTGCCGTCGGGAGACGGGGCGCCGTGCATATGAGCGTCGCCGAGCATCCAGCCCGGGGTCGTGTAGGCCTCGACAAGGTCGGCGTCGACGACGGTCTCTTCGCCCGCTTCGAGCGTGACCGAGTCGGTGAAGATCTCCCACCGGGCTCCTCGCCACACCATGACGTCGTAGGTACCGGGCTCGACCCACAGGGTGACTTCGCCGTCTCGCGCATAGCCCCGGGCTGGCCCACCGGGTCGGCCGTGCACGAGTCGGTCGTCGACGCTGACCGGGTCGCCGTCGGTAAAGGCAAGGCGCACCTCGAACGGTGAGTCATCACCGCTGCGCACCACGAGCTCTGCGGGCTGCCCCAACACCATCGGGTCGGCAGCGTCGGCGACACCCCGTCCCTTGGCGACCGGTGGACCGTCGGCTCCGCTGCGCAGTGCGTCCAGGGTGATCTGGCTGGGGGTCTCGGCGGTGTACATCGACCAGGGCGCAGCTCCCTCGGGCAGATCCGCGAATCGACCCGTCGAGCGTCCCACGGCCAGTGCGGTGGCAGTGGCGCCGTCGGGGACCTGGGCCGACCAGCTGCCGTCGTCGGCGGTGACCGCAATCGTGTAGGGCTCGTCGTCCAGGCTGATCATGACCCGTGCGCCGGCCACTGGGCCGTCCGCGGCAGTGACCACCCCATCGAGGGTCTCGGTCTCCTGCTCCCACAGGGCGTATCGGGCGTCCGTGAGTGTCGCGAGGTCCGGAGCCACGCCATAAAAGCGCCGGTAGCTGATCTCGTCACCGGGGCTGCCGTCGACAGTCTGGCCCCAGCCCTGGGACAGCGCGATCAGCTCGTTGAGCAGCTCGGCGCCGGAGCTATCGATGACCTCTCCAGGCTCGGGAATGACTGCATAGGCCAGCTCGTTGTCGCGCCCCATCATGCCGGTGAATTCTCGCTGATCTCGCGATGGCGCCTTGAGGCCCACGACCGGATCCCAGTCGTCCATCACCTCTTTGCCGCCCATCAATACGTCGCCGACCACAATGCTGGTGGTCTCGCCCAGGGTCATGGTGCTGTTCACCTCCATCAACCAAGAGTCCGGCCGCAAGATGTACTCGGTCACGATGTGCACGTTCTGGGCTTCGATGAGGTCGGCCTCGAGGGCGCCGTTCATGAAGTCCATGGCGACTTGCTCGCCTTCGATGACGAGTCGGGCCTCGCCGTCTTCTCCGTTCTGAGTGATCTGAATGCTGTCGGGCTTGAGCAGGCGGGCCAAGCCGTACATGCCGGACCAATCGTCGAGGGCGTCGCGGCCAGGCTGTCCGTCGGGGCGCACCAAGTCGGCATCCAGGATCGTGCCGCCCCATCGGATGTAGCTGCTCCCAGGGCGCATGCCTTGCACGATGAATTGGATGCGGTCGTTGTAGATCTTGATGTCTCCCACTTGGCCTTCAGCACCGAGTCCGCCGAACAGCGCGGAGTCATCGGTCACCACGCCAACGCGTACAGCTCCGGGTTGCAGAGGTTCAGAGACGTCGAGGGCCGGGGGACCGAGTTCACCGGTCTCGTCGTCGGGACCGTGGCAGGCGAGCAGCAGCAGCAGGGAGAACATGGAGCGAGGGTGCCACCTGCGACCTGGGGGCGCACACGCTGTGCGAAGAATTGACGTACCCTCCGCCCATGAGCGACACGACACCGACCTCTGGCGGCCTGCTGACGAACCCCCGCTTCTCGCCGATGTTCTGGACGCAATTCGCCGGCGCCTTCAACGACAACTTCTTCAAGAACGCGCTGGGCATTCTCGTCGTCTACAGCGGCGCCACCGCGTTCGGTTTGAGCTCGGAGCAGTTCGTTCCGTTGACCGCTGCGGTCTTCATGCTGCCCTACTTCCTGTTCAGTGCCACAGCGGGTCAGCTCGCCGACAAGTACGAAAAGAGCTGGCTGATCCGCATCATCAAGATTGCCGAGATCGTCATCATGGCTCTGGCGGCCGTGGGCTTCGTGACCGGTCAAAATGAGCTGCTGGTGTTGGTCCTGTTCTTGATGGGCACGCAATCGGCCTTCTTTGGCCCGGTGAAGTACGGCATCCTGCCGCAGCTGCTCGAAGACGACGAGCTTGTCGGTGGCAACGCCCTGGTCGAGCTCGCGACCTACCTGGCCATTCTCGGTGGCACCATCGCCGGCGGCATCCTGGTCACTCAGCGGTCGGGTGACATGCCCGTTGGCATGTGGGCGGTGTGCATTGGGGTGGTCTTGTTCGCGACCATAGGCTGGGGGTTCTCGACCCGAGTCATCGACTGTCCACCGACTGATCCAGACCTGGTTGTGCAGTGGAATCCGGTGACGCCGACCTGGCAGATTCTGCGCATCACCATGCGAGAGAAGCCCATCTTCTTGGCCGTGATGGGCATCACGTGGTTCTGGGCCTTTGGCACCGCCTTTCTGTCGATGTTTCCGTCCTATGCCAAAGATATACTAGGAGGTGGAGAAGCGGTCGCCACGCTGTTCTTGGCGGCGTTTTCATGTGGCATTGCAATTGGCTCTGTGCTGTGTGAGCGCCTGAGCCGTCATCGCCTGGAGCTGGGCCTGGTTCCCATCGGCGCGCTGGGCATGAGCGTATTCTGCGCCCATCTGTGGTTCACGGGTCAGCCGTGGACACCCGAAGCGGATCACCTGCTGAGCCTGACCGAGTTCTTTGGAAAGCCAGCCGGCGTCATGATCTTCGTCGATCTCGTGCTCATCTCGATGTTCGGCGGCATGTACATCGTGCCGCTGTACACGCTCATCCAGCAGCGTTCCGACGCGAGCTTGGTGTCCCGCGTGATTGCTGGCAACAACATCATCAACGCCTTTTTCATGGTCGGCATGAGCTTGGTGCTGATGTGGCTGCAGGGCAATGGTTGGGACGCGCCCGCCATTTTCGGCGCGCTTGCAGTCACCAACGCACTCGCATCGATCTACGTCTTCATCCAGGTGCCCGAGTTCCTCATGCGCTTTGTCGTGTGGATGCTCTCGACGGTTCTGTACCGGGTGACGGTCGTTGGGCTCGACAACGTGCCCAAGACGGGCGGCTGCGTGGTGGTGGCCAACCACGTGTCCTTCATCGACTGGCTGATCATCATGGGGGCCATCAAGCGCCCGGTGCACTTCGTCATGGATGTGTCCTTCGCCCATCTGCCGGTCATGAATCTCATCGCCGGGCAGGAGTGGGTCATTCCGATCGCCAGCCCCAAGCGGGATGAGGTCACCTATGAGCAAGCGTTCGTCAGCATTCGGCGCAAGCTGCGCGACGGCTGGATGGTGGGCATCTTCCCCGAAGGGCACCTGACCGAGGACGGCAAGATCGACTTCTTCCGGCACGGGGTCGACAAGATCCTCGAACGGGACGCTGTTCCCGTCGTTCCCGTGGCACTCAACGGCCTGTGGGGCAGTTCTTTTAGCCGGTCGGGAGGGTCGGCCTTCCGCAGTCTGCCGCGGGCCTTCCGCTCCCCCATCACCGTAACCATCGGTCAGCCCATTCCTGCGGAGCAAGCGAATTCGAAACACCTCGAAGGGGCTGTGCGCGCGATGTGGGAGAAGGACCCGGCCCATCCCTGAAGTTGGGCGGACGCAGGTTGGAGGCTGCGGGGTTACCTCCGCACCGCGAGGGAGAGTGTGATGGTGTTGCTTCTGGCTCTGGCGAGTCCTGCTGATGCGGTGACCTGGGAAGTGCTCGAGGCCCGATTGGCCGAGGTCGCCCCACTGCGCGAGACGCGTCTGGCAACAGCCGCGCCGCCCATCACCGTCGACGAGTACAAGGCCGCCGCGAACGGCGAGATCCCGACCAACTTGGTCTCGGTGGCCGCCGTGGCTGCCAAGAAAGCCTACGGTTTGGCGGTCTTCGACGTGTCCGTCGGCAAGCTCTGGGCGGCAATCAATGACGATGTGGGCAAGGTCGAGCGCACGCGCCTTAGCTTTGGTGAGGTTCTCGCCGGCAAGCCCTGCTCGACGCCGCGCACTGTCTTTCAGTACCTGCCCACCCCCATCGTGGTCAGCGACCGCTGGTGGGTCAGCGACTTCGCCGAGAACAAAGCGGCCTGGGACGCGACGGGCGGTCGGGTGCGTGAGCTGCAGTGGGCATCCAATGGCAACCCCAAGCCGACGACAGGCAAGGCAGCAGAGTGGGCCGAGAGCGGTATTGCCGTGGCTTGGACCAAGGGCGCGTGGCTGCTCATCGATATCGACGGTTCGAACACGTTGGTCGAATACTACACGTGGTCCGACCCCGGCGGAAACTTGCCGGCGGGTCCCGTGAGCAGCTTCTCGTCGAGTGGCGTTGCAGACACGGTTCAGGTCATGGCCGATCTGGCGAAAGCCGGCCCGAGCTGCCCAATCAGGTAGTCTCGCCGGGTGAGTGGCAACGACGACACCTGGATCGACGTCGACGACGCGCCGGAAAAGCAGGCCGCGGTTCCGGAAGCCGACCCGACGATTGGGCAGTACCGCATTCTTGGCGTGCTCGGTGAAGGCGGTATGGGCATCGTCTATCGGGCCGAGCAGCCGAGTCCGAAGCGCCTCGTCGCCATCAAGGTGATTCACGCGCACATGGCATCGCCCATGATGCGGCGGCGATTTGAGTTCGAAGCCGAGGTCCTGGCAAGGCTGGACCATCCGGGCATCGCCCGCATCTACGAGGCCGTCGCTGACGACAAGAGCTCCTGGTTCGCCATGGAGTACGTGGACGGGGTCGAGCTGGACGCATTCGCGGGCAAGAACGACCTGTCCATCGGCCCGCGCTGTGCGTTGCTTGCTGAAATTTGCGACGCAGTCCATCACGCCCACATGCGTGGTGTCGTGCACCGCGACCTCAAGCCGGGGAACATCCTGGTTCCCGCAGGTGGAATGCCCAAAATCCTCGACTTCGGCATCGCGCGCGCTGTGGACGGCGACCTAGGAGACGTCAAGCACACCCGGCAGGGGCAAATTCTGGGAACGCCTGCCTACATGAGCCCCGAACAGGCCACCCTGGACACCGATCTGCTGGATGGACGCTCCGACGTCTATGCGCTCGGCGTGATTGGGTGGGAGCTGCTGGCGGGCGCGCTGCCCCATGATCTGTCCGGCATGGCGCTGCCCGAGATGGTCCGCGTCATTCGCGAGGTGGACGCCCCGAACCTGTCCAAGGTTCGAGAGGACGTGCCCATCGACGTGGCGTCCATCGTGGGCAAGGCACTCGAGAAAGACCCAGCCGATCGCTACCAATCCGCTGCTGCCCTAGCTGATGACCTGCGGCGATACCTGGCCGATGAGCCCATCTCGGCGCGTCGTGCCTCCACGTCCAGGCAACTCCTGCGCTTTGTCAGGCGCAATCGAGCGGTCAGTGGACTGGCCATCGGGTTGTTCGCGGCGGTCGGCATCGGCCTTGCGACCGTCTTGCCGCTGTACATCGAGAGCGGCCGGGCCTACCGCGCCGAGGCAGACGCCCGGCTGGAGCTTGAGAGGAGTGCCGCAGAGCTCAGTCGACGCAACAGTGCGCTCGCCATCTTGCAGGCCCAAGCGCTGTTGGACACCGACCCCACGCTGTCGCTTGCGTGGCTCAAGGACATCGGTGACGGCGCAGATTGGGATGACGTGTTCTCGGTCGCCCATCGCGCGGCGGGTCTCGGCGTGGCCCGCGACCTGCTGATCGGGCATTCCGACGAGGTCAGGCGCGCTTCGTGGTCTCCAGACGGGCGCTTCCTCGCCACGGCCTCGTACGACGACACGGTGCGCCTTTGGGATCTTCAGGAACGTTCATTTGCTGTGCTCGAGGGCCACACCGAAGACGTGCACTTCGTACGCTTCTCGGCGGACGGAAAGCGGCTGGTCAGCTCCGACCGCGGTGGCGGGCTGCGCATCTGGTTCACCGACACGCTTCAGTTCCGCGTGCTTGATGGGCATTCACATCAGATCAAGGCGCTCAAGTGGTCCACCGACGGTGCGTGGTTTGCTACGGGCGCCAAGGACGGCACCGTGCGGGTGTGGGGAGCGGACGGTGCGGTCGGCCCCGTTCTGCAGGGCCAGAATGCCCAGGACCTGCTGTGGCTGGACAAATCCCATATCGCCACCGCCGGGGACGACGGAGCGCTGCGGATCTGGGACTTGGCGAGTGGAGGCTTCCGTGAGTTTGTGGGGCACGAGGGCGAGGTCGGAACCATCGCCGCGAGCGCGGACGGAGGCTGGCTGCTGTCCGGCGGAAAGGACGGCATGGTGCGACTGTGGCAGGTCGACACTGCAGAGCACTCCGTGATCACCGAAGCGGGCGCTCAGATTCGGACCGTCGCGTTCAGCAAAGATGGCCGTGTGGCGATGTCCGCGGACCGCGCCGGGCGCATCATTCTCAAGCACCTGCGCACAGGAGAACAGACCGTGTTGCTCGGGCACGAGGGTGTCATTCGCGACCTCGTGCTGT
>CAYYHT010000307.1:0-8662 GCA_964471355.1 uncultured Enterobacteriaceae bacterium | reverse complement strand
CCTGCTTCTTCCACTCTCTGCCTGTGTGACCCAAGGCGAGTACCAGAAACTCGAGGTCGAGCGCGATCAACTCGCCGCCCAGACCAAAGAGCTCAACGGTCAGGTGACCGCCCTCGAGGCCGAGCGCGATCGTCTGGGTCGCCAGCTTGCGGCCGCAAAGGGACAAGCCACAAAGGTCGATGCCGAGCGCATGAAGGCCAAGATCGCAAAGGCCTATGAAGAGCTCAAGCTCACCCCGGGCCAGAAGATCAACGCCACCTTGGTGACCGACGCGGGCAACATCACCTGCGAGCTGTGGCCGGACATTGCCCCCAAGACCGTGTCCAACTTTGTCGGCCTGTCCGAAGGCACCCGCGAGTGGACCGACCCGAACACCAATGAAAAGACGATGCGGCCGCTGTACAACGGCACCATCTTCCACCGCCTGATCCCCAACTTCATGATTCAAGGCGGCGACCCTCTGGGCAGCGGCCGCGGCGGCCCCGGCTACCGCTTCGAAGACGAGGTCCGAAAGGACGTGCGCTTCGACCAGCCCGGCCTGCTGGCCATGGCCAACAGCGGCCCGGCGACCAACGGCAGCCAGTTCTTCATCACCGACAGCAAGCCGTCGCACTTGAACATGAAGCATACGATCTTCGGAAAGTGCGGCGACATGGACGTCGTCAAGAAGATCATCACCGCCCCCACCACCGATCGACGCAGCAACCGACCTGTCGATCCCGTCAGCATTCAGCGGATTGACGTGAAGCGCTTGTGAATGAACCGCGCAATAAGGACGTATCCATTACGTTCTTGTTGTTCTGGACTTTCTAGGCGCTCTATATGTCTTCTCTCTCTGTCATCGGGTCGCTCCCCACGCTGACCTGCATTCTCCAGCCCAGCAGCTGGCAGCCGATCGGTCCCCTGAGCCGGCGAATCGAGATGACCAGAGACTGGGCGCAAGCCCCCCGCGTCAGCCTGGCCCAAGAGATGGGCTCGGCTCACTGCTTCGTCAGCGACACTATGTTGGGCGGACACGGCTTGTCCGCGAACGAGGGATGGCGGCTCGGCAACCAGCGGTTGTGTGAGCACCGCTATCCACTCAAGACCAGCCCCCTGCGCCTGCCGGACGGCGGCACCTTGGACGTGCTGGTCATCGAAGGAGAATTCGCCGCCGAAAAGCTGCTGGACAGCCAGTTTCTGCGTGAGCTGCAGCGACGCATGCGCACGACCACCATTGCCGTGGGCATTCCACACCGCGGCGCGCTCTATGCCTTTGACGCGACGCGACCGGCCAACGAAGTCGGCGCCTTTGCGATTCTGTGCGCGGTGCTGTTTGAGCACAGCGGTGACCGCGAGCCGCTCTGTCCCAGCCCCATTCTGTGCAAGAACGGCGAGCGCACCGGGTGGATCGGTGGCTACGAGTTCGCCGCGGACATGCCCACCGAAGAGACCGCAACCGCGACGCTTGCGCCCGCAGCAGCACGCGAGTTCACCGAGAGCGTGCCGCTTCCGCTCGAGCCGGACATGCAGTCCGTTGTCGCCGCCGTGGGGCTTGGGCTGATCTTCGCCTCGAGTGCCCTGATGGTGTTGACGGGCATTCTGCTGGCCATGACCACCCTGCTCTAGGCCGCGAAACGAGCGGCGGATTCGGGCGCTATTCCAGAATCATCGCGACAATCTTGGGGGCGCCGGGGGCCTCCCGACTCGTCTCGACCCCGGGTAGCTCGGCCGAGACCATGCGCTCGGTCTTGAGGTCGCGCAGGCCGACCACCAGCATGCGGCAGCCCATCGTGACCGCAGACAACTCGCCGGCGAGCTTGAGCGCGTCTTTGGCGTTGCGGCAGGCATCGAGCACGACCACATCGGGAGCCCCCTCGCCGGCCGCATCGAGCGCCTCTTCGCCGAGCGCCACCGCGTGAGCCGCGACCCCACCAAGCGCTAGGCCCTTGGCCGACCGCTGAAGCCGAAGCGGGTCGTCGCCGATCAGCAGCACGGCAAGATCGCGGGCTGCCGCCGGTTTTGGCGCCGCAGCCTTGGAAGGGGCCGGCGGACCATGGTCTGGAAGCGTCTTGACGAGGGTCTTTGGCGCCACTGCACGGAAGCTCTCGTCGAGCCAGTCCATCAGCAGCTCCCACGGAATCTCATCGCTGGGGCCAAAGCTCATCGAGACCCAGCCATGCTTGCCCATTCCGTAGGCCGTGGGCGTCGCCCAGTCATTCTTGAGCGCGTCCACTGCTGACCTTGGGAGCTTCAGGCTCAACGACAGGCCGTCTTGCTCCTTGCCCGTGCCAAGGAACACGAAGATCTTCTTGCGCACCTTTACGACCAAGTCGCCCCATGGGGCTTCTTCGTATGTGTCCGGGTACAACGCCGCGGCCCCGCGGATTCGCTTCAGGTTCTGGCTCACTGTCGGCCCTCCAAGGGACGCCCTCTGCTAACCCGCATCATTCGAAGGACCGAACCGGTTGTCTGGTGCGCGCCAGCGGGGTAATGGCCTGTCCCGCAACGTCCCGGAGTCCTCCGTATGCGCCTGATGATCGTCCCCGTTCTCGCCCTTCTTGGATCTGCCTGCGACGGCGGTGATGGCGGCTTTGTCGTCGGCCAAGAGGCGGTTGCAGACTGCCCCATCAGCGATGACCTCGCGTCTCTCGACGGCACCGTCTGGCTGATGGACGAGGCGATGCCCGACAAGACCAACCGGCTCAACCCCCAGGCCCGGCTGAAGTTCTTCACCGAAGACGGCAAGCCAAAGGCGCTGTACACGGTCAAGTCCGGCTTCGACATCTACGACTACGAGTGCAAGGCCAACAAGGACAACACCGAGTACGCCTGTGCCGAGCCCGCCCGCGTGGTCGATTGGTGTCAGGCCCTCGAAGTCTACGAGCCCGAGAGCTGCCGCCTCGCCAAGATGAAAGAGTTCGGCGCGCCCGGTACCGACGAAGAGATCAACAAGCAGATCGCCGAGGCCAAGGCCACCGTCGCCAAGTACCGCAATACCGAGAACTGGAACCAGTTCCGCGCCAACAACAACAACCTGGCCAATAAGCTTCAGGGCCTGTTGTGGGCCAAGCCCAACAAGACCCGCTGCAACCTGCGCATTCAAGACATGTACATGACCGTGTACAACGGCAAGCGCATGGAAGACAGCAACCCGGTCGGCACCAACCCCTTCGGTCTGTCCACCGACGAGTTCCAGTGGGACCACTGTGACAACGGCAACACGCTCGCCGATGCCACCAGCGCCACCAAGCCCCCCGTTGCCGACGTCGGCGCCGGCAAGTTCCAACACGAGACCGGCAAGGACGTCTTCTACCACTACTACGGCGAAAAGGGCCTAGATGCGAAGGATGGCTGCACGTACAGCATGACCACGTTCGCCCAGTGGCGGCCAATCGGCAAAGACGTCGAGGTCAAAAAGGGCGAGGACGGCAAGCTCGTCTGGACCGCCAGCCACACCTTCACGCCTGACGACCACACCGATTGGTTCAACGCCAAGATCCCACAGGGAATCTTCGCAATGAGCCGGTACGAGACCTGTGCGGGCGAGAAAAAGAAGATCGACACGGTCTGCAATACGGCCAAGGTCATGATCATCGAGGCCGCCAGCACCGAGGGCTGATGCGGTCGCGGTAAGCTTGCGGCGTGGAATCCAGCCGCTTTCGCCACTTCGAGACCCACGCCTGCCTCGGCCGAGGCGGATTTGGAGAGGTGTATCGGGCCACCATGACCTCACCGAGCGGCGTCAAGACCACCGTGGCGGTCAAGGTGTTGCGCGAGGGGCTCGACGCCAACAGCCAAGCGATGCGCCGGCTCCGGGACGAAGCGCGCATGCTTGGCGCGATGGACCACCCCAGCATTCTCAAGGTCTATGACCTGACCCAGCTGGGCGGCCGATTGGCGCTGGTGACCGAGTTCGTCAATGGGCAGGACCTCGAAGGCACCTTCGAGTTTGGACCCGGCGTGCCACTCAAGGTCCTCGTCGAGATCATCGGGCGAGTCGCGGGTGCCCTCGACGCCGCCTGGAACAGCACATCGGCCATTACCGGGCGGTCGCTAAACCTCATCCACCGCGACATCAAACCGACGAACATCCGCATCGGAAGGCATGGAACGGTCAAGGTGCTGGACTTCGGCGTGGCGAGGGCAGCCGGGCTCGAGCGCGAGGCCGAGACCCATCCGGACGCGGTCGTGGGCACCTACCGCTACCTGGCCCCCGAGGCCCTCGACGGACAGGTGAGCAAGCCCGAGGTCGATGTCTATGCCCTGGGATGCACGTTCTTCAAGGGAGTCGCCGGAGATAGCTTCTATGGGCGCATGTCCCTGACCGACCAGACAGTGCTCTCCTCGAAGCGCGAGCTGCACGACGCCCACCTCAAGGGGCGGCTGCACGAGCTTCCGGGCATCACCGACCAGGCCATCAAGACCCTGCTGTCGGACATGCTCGACTTCGACCCCATTCGCCGTCCCGATGCCGCCGCCATCAGCAGGCGCTGCGATGCCATCGCCGACGACATGAAGGGCATGGACCTGCGTCGATGGTGCGAGGCGCGCACGTGGCCACCGGAGGGAGTCACAAAGGGCCATCTGGTGGGCAAGGAGTGGACCGAGACCCCACTCGACGACACCCTCGACGAGCCGATCGCGTCCGAACGCGAGACCAAGCAGATGGATGTCGACGACCCGAACTTCCAGCCGATGCCTCCCGAGACCCGGGCCACGGACATCGCTGCCCAAGGAGCCGTTGCGTTTGCCGGGATGGCCCTGGCGATCGGTTTTGCCCTTGCGACCATGGGTTTGCTGGCCATGATGCTGGCCTGGTTCGTGCTCGAAGGTTGAACCGTGGTGTCGCAGACCGTTTCACCGCGTTTCACTGATTTGAAACAGCCGGCGAAAGTGCCGCATCGGCCGTCGATCCCGATCCGGCACGAGTATTGCTTTGTACTGAAGCATGTTGATTCTGTTGGCCACCTTGAGCACCTGCCCTTCGGGCTCCGATGCTGTGGCTGCACCCAACGACCATGCGCGATTGGCGGTCGAAGAGATCATCCCGTGGGTGCCCGAGTACGCAGAACCGACCCGCCCGACGCCGAGCAAGCCGTTCACGCCTCCAGCGCTCTGCATAAAGACGACATGGTACCTCGACGAGGACGGCGACGGCATTGGCGGGCCATGGGGCCTGGAGTCCTGCCTGCCTCCCCCAAAATACGTCGAGTCGTATGGGGACTGCGACGACCACAGCCCGGCGGTGCGCAAGAGTCGGGCGTGGTACGTCGACTTCGATGGCGACGGCTACGGAAACACCGGCGGCGTTGTGCACGCCTGCACCCAACCGTCTGGCTTTGCGGCCAAGGGTGGCGATGCCGATGACGGCGCGCCTAAGACTTGGTGATCACTGCCAGCCATCCCCGTCGAGCCCGGTGTAGGCGTCGGGGCTGACCATTCCGAGGGTCGGGTCCCCGGCGGGGGTCAGGAACAGCTCGTCATAGACACGCCGATTCAACTCGGTCAGGTCTTGTGGGGCGGTGCCGCTCGCAAACCAGGACCGAATGCGCGGGCGCATCAGGTAGCTGTTGCGCACGGTGTCCTCGGCCATGGCGAGCTCGAAGCCTGCGACCACCGCATCGAAGTCCTGGCTCGACCCCTCGGCGCGCATCAGCTCCACGCTCGCGTCCGCGAGTCTCGCGTCCTCCAGGTGCAGCTGAGCCAGCTGACTCCACTCCGCCTCTTGCGGAGGCAACCATCCGACGCTGCCCGTCCTGTTTTCCGGCGCGCCGCCCTTGCGCTTGTCAATGCGCTGCAGCGTGGGCATCTCGACCATGCGCTTGGCCACCGCAAAGCGCATCGGCACAACAGCGGCGGGCTGCAGGTCGTCCGACTTGCGGGCATCGACCATCCACGCCGTGATGAGGTCCTGCTGCACATAGGCCAAGTCAGTGGTTCCGCGCACTTCGGACAGATCGGCCACCATCTCGCCGCCCTCCTCGGCCAAGCGACTGCCGTGGTGAACCCTCAGCAGTGCCCCACGCTGTTCCGCAGCGACTCCGTCCAACGTCGCACTCAGCTCGACGGCCGCCTGCAGCTCCTCGCCAAATGCCGCGGGACCATACAGGCCCGGAATGGCGTCGATCGGTCGACCGTCGGCGTCGAGCACATAGTGGATGGAGTTGCCGGTGATGGTGCTCTTCATGACCCGGCCGTCCCCAAAGTCAAGGGTGATGACCGGCACATCGCGCTCGCTGCTCCAGTGCAGAACGAACTGGTCGCGCATGACCTCGCTGATCTCCGGGTTGCTATACAGCGCCGAGCGGAAGAAGCGGCTGTTGGCGCAGGTGTACTCCTGTGTCAGGTCCCCCAGCAGCCGCAGCGACAGGATGGGCTTTCCAGTCCGCGTGGCCTCGGCCTTGGCCTCGTCGAGGTCCGTGTGCCAAAACAGCCGACTCGCCTTGGCATCGCGCTGCTGCGCCACTTCGTCAATCAGCTGGTCGTTCCCTGTTGCCAGTGCCTTTTCGAGACCCGCGTATCCTTGGGCGCGCAGGCTGGTGGCACGGCCAGAAGAGGAATCCGCCTGGGCGGTGGACAGCAACAGAAGCGACAGAAGCAGGGAACGGGACATCGAACCTCCAGTCACTACAACCTAGGGCCGTCCTGCACTTGCGTGGGTAAGCGCTATGCGTGCAGTTTGTAACGGCTCGGTAAGCGGCATTGGGTTCGAGGCGAGCCGCGCATAGGCTGTAGGCAGCGAGGCGGTTCTCGCCCTTGTGTGAAGGTGCATGCGATGAGCAAACCCCGAATCCTGGTCATCGAAGACGAAGATGCCATCCGAGCCGGCATCTGCGACCTGCTGGCCTACCACGGGCTCGAGCCGGTCGGTGCCGCCACTGGCGACGCGGGACTGGCCTCAGCCTTCGCTGGAGGGTGGGACCTGCTCATGGTCGACGTCATGCTTCCAGGAGTCGACGGCTTCTCGATCTGCCGGCAAGTCCGCGAACGAGACCCAGGCCAAGCCATCTTGATGCTGACGGCAAAAGGACGCGAAGAAGACGTGCTCGAGGGCTTTGCCGCGGGCTGTGACGACTACATCACCAAGCCGTTCTCGGTCGCCCAGCTGGTCGCCCGGGTCAAGGCACTTCTGCGGCGCCAAGGCACCAAGGTCGAGCGCAACGTGACCAGCGCCGGGGTCACCCTGCAGCCGGACGCACTGCGCGCCCACGCCGATGACCAGACCGTTGCCCTGTCCACCCGAGACGTCGAGGTCATCGCCTACCTCGCCCGACAGCGGCCAGGGGTCGTCAGTCGCACCGATCTGCTGCGCGAGGTGTGGGGCTACAAGCGCGTCGAGCGCGTCGAGACCCGCGCCGTCGATATGCACATTGTCAAGCTTCGCCGCAAGCTGTCGCGCATCACCCAGGCAGACGTCATCGAGACCGTCAGGGGGGCCGGCTACAGGCTGGCACCATGAAGACTCCCGCCACCCTCTGGCAAGCCAGGATGCTGGTCGCGATGCTCGCGGCCTTGGTGTTCTTGCTGGTCGGCAGTGGCGTGGGCAGCGCATGGAGGAGCGCCGAGCGCGCGAGTCTGCTGCGGCATCAGCTGGTGGCCGAGAGGCTGTTCGACGGCATGGAGCGCAGCCTGGGCGAGTTCCTCGAGGGCGAAGAGGCCAGGCCCTTTGTCGAGTACCGGCCCACGGACGGGCTGCTGGTGCCTCGGCCCGAATACGTCGCCGGCTATTTTCAGATCGATCCCGAGGGGGCCAGGACCAATCCCCACACGGTGACGGCTCCCGAGCGAGACCTGCTGACAACCGCAACCGCCGACCTCGAGGGCTGGGGCACACACAGCGTCGACTCCGAACAATCGGGCACGCTGACCGTGAACGTGCCTGTGGACCTGCCCCCCAAGGGCAAGCTCGCCAGCAGCAAGGCGCTGGTCGCCGCCACCCTCGGCACCAGCCTGACGACAGCCCCCACCAAGAAGTCCGCACCGGCCAAGAAGAAGCGGGCGCAGAAATCGGCTCCTCGGAACGCGCCGGTCACCCAAGAAGAACTGCCCCTCGAGAGCACGCTGAACGTCTCGGTCGGCAACCGAGCGAGCCGTGGCTCCCAGACACAGACGAACACCGTCGCGCAGCTCAAGGGATTTCTGCCAGAGCCCGAGCCGGTCCAACAACTCTTCGAGGTCGAACAGCAGCAGGCGGACGAGCCCCTCAAACAGCAACAGCAGGCTGTGCAGCAAGTGGCCGTCCCTCCTCAAACCGTCGAGGTGATTCCGCCGGTTCCCCAGCGCGTGTGGGTGCCGGTGCAAGTTCCAGTTCCTGATGCCGGTGCCACCGAGGTCGTCGACGTTCTAGTCGAGCCGTTTCAGATTGGACAGGGACCACACGACAGCCTGGTGCTGTCGCGCACCGTGCACCTGGCCGGCCGCAGCTGGGTGCAGGGACTCGTGGTCAGCGTGCCCCAGCTGCAGCAGCACCTCGTCCACGACAATGTCGGCGACAGCGAGCTGGCAGACTACCTGACCCTGGATTGGACCGGCGACGAGCCCATCGAGGGCGCGGAATACCGCTTCGAGCACGACTTTGCCGAGCCCTTTGAGCAGCTCACCCTGTCTGTGGCGCTGGCCAGACTGCCCGACTCCGGAGCTGGGACCGACCAAGTTCTGCTGGCCATGTCGGCCATGCTCA
>CAYYHT010000306.1:0-8682 GCA_964471355.1 uncultured Enterobacteriaceae bacterium | reverse complement strand
CGACGACTGGGAAGGCGGGTCTTGGCGCACCATCCTGTTCACCGAGGACGACACCTTCCTCACCGGCGAAAAACACATCGCCGGCAGCAACAAGCTGGCCATCCACATTCCAGATCTGGACCTGATTCACCACTGCGCCGCAAGCCGTGTTGACTACAACCGCGAGGAGTATTTCCCGCAGGTCAAGACCTACGCCGAGCGTCGAGGTTGGACCTGGGGACGCAACCCCGATCCGCTGCAACAGAACATCAAAGCCGTCACTGCGCGCAGACTCACCGAGTACTGAGCTACGCTGGGGCCGTGGAGGTCCCTTTGCGCACCGAATTGGCCCTGGTTTCAGCCGTCCTCTTGCTCGGTCCCGCCTGTATCGGCGAGTCCGGCGGCGGCAGCACAACACCTAGCGGCAGCACCGACTGCACCGCTGTTATGCGCTGGATGCAGAAGGACGCCTATGCCGAATACGCTGGACGAACCTCCAGTTCTTGGCCTCCACACACCACGATGCAGCTGTCGGTCGACTGCAACTCCGGCGTGTTCTCGACCACCACCGAACAACAGAATCACGGCACCCTCGTGTCCGCCGTCGACGACGCCGGCACATCGATTCTCGACGAGATGCGCAAAGAGACCGTCGGCCTCGACCGCGCCGACGCCGTCGCCCTAAAGAGCGCCTTCGACGACTGCCAGTGCGGCGACACCGAGTTCCTCTCCATGGACAAGCTCTCGGACAGCTTGGTCCAAGACGTTGTCGGTGACCTGGTCGCCTACATGACCGCGAACATGGTGTGCACGGGCGCATCTCCTGCGACCATCGCCGGCCTACTGCAAGCCGACGACCCCGATGCGGCGCTGGCCGAGCTGAACGACTGCACGTGGAACTCGGGCCACGACTGGGAGACCGCGTTCAATACGTCCCTCGCGTCGGCTGGTGGCGCCCTCGACGACTACCACGTGTGCAACAACGACGCGATGCTGCAGTCCGAGCTGTGGGACGACTTCATGGACGGCGCCGGCGTCGGCTCGTGCAACCCCAACGCCAGCATGTGCCACGGTCCGGAGTTCTTCTACACTCCCTGATCCAAAACGGTCAGGCCGCCGTAGACAGGACCATGCGCACACTCATGTTCCTGGCTCTCTGTGTTGTTCCCGGATGCGGCGAGCCCGAGCCCTTCGTGTCCGACACCGCCGTGCTGTGGTCACCATGGGATGACGACACCCTTGAGCGCGCCGACCGCGCCGACCGCCTGGTCCTGCTCAATCTGGGCACCCAGTGGTGCCACTGGTGCCACGTGATGGACGAGACCACCTACGCAGCCCCGGGCGTGCTGGCCCAGATCGATGCGGCCTACCTGCCCGTCCGCGTCGATGCAGACAGCCATCCGCTGCTCGCCGCCCGCTACGAAGACTACGGCTGGCCCGCCACCATCGTGCTGGCGGCCGACGGAACCGAGCTGGCAAAGCTGCGTGGCTACGTCGCGCCAGAACGCTTTGAGTCGCTGCTCGCAGCCTTTGCCGACGACCCAACTCCAGGACCGTCCATCGTCATCTCGCCACAGCCGGACTGGGGAGACGCGACGGTGCTCGACGATGCCGTGCGCGAACAGATGCTGGCACGCTTCGCCGAAACCTGGGACGAGCAGCACGGGGGCTGGGGCACCGTGCACAAGTACCTCTCGGCCGACCTGATCGAGTGGTCCATTCACGCCGCTCGCCGTGGCGATGAGGTCGCTGAACAACGGGCCCTTGTGGTCCTCGACGCCCAGCGTCGGTGGCTGCACGACCCGGTCTGGGGCGGGGTTTACCAGTACTCCGACTCGGGGCGCTGGGACTCGCCCCACTTCGAGAAACTGATGGCATTCCAGGCCGCGAACCTGCGCGTGTACGCAGCGGCCGACGAGCAATGGCCAGGTCGCGGCTATGGCCAGGCCGCCGTCGACATCGAGCGCTACATCGACCGCTTTCTTACGGCTCCGTCCGGCGCCTTCTATGCGAGCCAGGACGCAGACTTGGTGCCGGGCGAGCACGCCGGACATTACTTTGCCCTCAACGATGGCGAGCGCATGCAGCAAGGTGTGCCGCGGGTGGACACGGCCATCTACGCGCGGGACAACGGGCTCGCGATCGAGGCGCTGGCGCGGTCGTCCATGCACTCCGGACGTTCACAGCCCCTGACCGCCGCCATCGAGGCGGCCCAAGCCGTCTTGCTCACTCACCAGACCGCCACGGGCGGGTTCAGTCATCGCGCCGGCTCTGAGACGAGCCTGGGGGACACCGTCGCGATGGGCCGGGCCCTGCTGACGCTGTACCAGGCGACAGGAGACTCACGCTGGCTGGCCCAGAGCGAAAGGGCGGCAGAATACGTCGATGTCCACTTCCGTAGCCCTCTTGGTCCAGGTTTTGTCAGCGCCGAGAGCACGGGGCCGGTGTCCGCCACCATGCAGCGGGACGAGAACATCGCGCTCGCCCGATGGGCAAATCTGCTGTGGCGCACGACCGAGCAGCCAGAGCATCAGGCATTGGCAGAAGCGACCCGGCGGTACCTGTTCACGCCCGAAATCGCCTTGCAGTATCGGGTGGCGGTCGGCGGTCTTCTGCTTGTTGACTACGAGAGCAAACACACGCCCGTGAAGGTGCGAATCGCCGGAGACGGGTCCGGTGCAGACGCGCTGCAGGCCGCTGCTATGCGGGTTCCAGAGTGGTACAAGGTCGTCAGCCGAGAGCCCGACGGCGAACCGGTCGCATGGGTGTGTGCACAGGGGGTGTGCTCGGCGCCTCTGGCCGAGCCACTCGCAGTCCGAAGTGTGGTAGATGCAATGGTGAAACCCACGAGGTAAGCGCACCCACATGCCCGGACTGTCCTTCGCCATCGTCGCCACTATCGGCATCGGAGTCGGGGTCGCGTTGGGCATCTGGGTTCAGCAGCAGCGCGCCGAGGCCAAGCCGCCTCCCCGCGGCTGGAAAGGCGACAAGATCACGCCTGTCATGCTTGGACCACGCAACAAGGCACCCGAGCGTGCGGGTCGGCGCATGGTCATGACCCAAGCGGTCCTGCTTGCCGCCACCATGGCCCGCAAAGACGGCAACGTCACCGAAGAAGAAAAGGCCGCAATCCAGGCCTTCATCCTGGCCCAAGTGACTGGCGCCGACCAGGACTTCGCCACCAGCGTCATGCGCGATGGCCTGACCGCAACCGTCAGCAGCGCAGTCAGCGACGCGGCCATCGAGACCGTTCGTGCAGTGGGCAGCGAAGAGCAAAAGCAGCTCGTCATTGCGCTGCTGGTCGCGGTCGCCAAAGCAGACGGCAAGATCCATCCGCAGGAAGTCAGCTTCATGAACGAAGTCGGCGGCCGCTTGGGCATCGACGAAGCCACGGTCAAGGATCTGCTCGGCGCTTGATGACACTCAACCCGTTCGTCGCTGCCAAGACCTCCCTCGCGGTGCTTGCGGCGACCATCGCGGTCCAGATTGTCGTCCTTGTTCGCCCCGCCCCTGCGCCGGCCGCCAACGAGCTACCCCTGGTCGACTTCGGCGACGCCATCGAGCTGTCCGCGGACGCCACAGAAAAGCTGCACAGCACCGATCCCGACGCCCGTTCCGACGGCGCCCAAGAGCTGATCGCGCTGCTGGAAGCTGGCTGGCCAGACGACCACCGCCGCGAGTTCCTCGTGGCGGTTGGACCCCACGCGCTGCGCACCGCGGTCGACCACTGCGTTCCTCCATCGGTCACCATCGGCCAAGCGGTTCTCGAGAGCGGCTGGGGACGGTCGGGCCTGGCGACGGACCACAACAACCTGTTCGGCGTGAAGGCAGGACGCTCCAAGAAAGCCGTCTCGATGCGCACTACAGAGTACGAGGGAGGCCGAGCCGGCAGCAAGCAGCAGCGGTTTCGGACCTACGAAGGCTGGGGCGACAGCCTCGACCACCACGGAAAGCTGCTGGGAAGCGACCATCGCTACGCCGATGCACGCGAGCACTGGGACCACTGGCCGCTGTTTCTCAAGACGGTGGCGCCGGTCTATGCCACCGACCCGGCCTACGTCGCGCGGGTCTCACAGCTGGTCAAGACCTACCGCCTCGATGAGTTTGACGCGCTGGTCTCGCAGATCGCCCGAAAACGCTCGGACTGCGCCAGCTACTGAAATTCCCAGGGCATGACTTCGCAGGTCTGGCCCAGCTTGTCGCCCATCTTGAGCCGGGCCGCATTGCCCACACCAAAGGGGAACAGGCTCGCCGGGGGAGCGGGAGTGGGCGATGTCTCCACCAGTCCACATAGATAGCGCATCTGATCGGTGTCGCCGTAGCCGACATCCCACACAGTCCGCTTCCAGGTCTCTCCGTCGCGCTCCCAGTATCGAAGAGTGCGGTCATCGCTTCGGAACAGCCACAGGCGCTCATCGGCACCCCAGTCCCAGTACAGCGGGGCGTTCGCATCGAACCCGGTCACTTCGCGGTACCGGTGGCCGCCGTGTCCTTGCACCTCGATGACCCAGACCTCGGCTTCGATCGACTTGCCCGCCACATAGACGCCCGATGCGGACTCGATGTGCGGGCGGGACATCTCCCAGGTGTTCGCCTGATCGCGCACGACATTGGTGCAACCGAGGGTCCAGGCGAGCAGCAGAAAGGACGCCAGTGCTAGAGAACTCCGGCCAAGGTCAGGCCGGCATAGCCCGCAACCAGCACCAGACTAGACCCGCCGAGCCCAACCGCGAACATGACTGCCGGTTTGATCTCGTCGTCGTCATCCTCGTCGTCGTCTTCCGGCTGCGCGATCTTCGTCTCTTCGGTCTTTGGCTTGCGGAAGTTGGGCACGAAGTCTTTGTCGGCCTTGGCGTCGGGGGCCTCGACCTTTGGAATCGGCGCGGTCTGGTCCGACTGACCGGCGAACACACCCTTGTCCCACGACGCGTCTTCTGTGTCTTTGTTCATCTGTCGCTTGGAGAACGCGCCTTCTTTGTGCGCGACTTCAACCACATCGACCTCTGGTGCCTCTGGCTCTTCGCCACTCATCCAGCAATCCTCCGTGCAACTTCTATTGGATTGTGCCCCGGGAGCGCCCCGCTAGCAACGTGGCAGCCACAGGTCACAATGACAATCAGAACCTGCGGAGGTGCAACTCCCACTCGGCAATCGACTCATCGCCAAGCCGAACAACGCCTTCCTCCCCGCAATATGCTGAAATCCAAAGAGCTTGCAAAGCCCCATCTTGCACAGCCAAGCTGTCACCCGTCACGGTCACAGTCTCTTCGCGGACACCCTTGCGTGACAGTTCGGGGCAGCCGACCCGCCAGTCCGCCGATTCTGGAAATTCAACCGAGCGATCCTCGGCGCGGTCATCAAACACAAACCGAACCGTGCTGCGCTCTAGATCGAGGTTGATGCCCTCGATGCCGAGTGAGTCCTGGTTGGGCTCGGTGAGGTAGGCACCCGGCGCCAGGATGGATGGAGTGTTGCATGCTGCACACAGCAGGCAGACGGCGATCAGGCGCATGGTCAATCCAGCAGGTTCATGGGAGGAGGAGGAGTGGGCTCCTTTTGCGAGCCGCAGCCCACGTGCCTGACCGCAACAATGTCCTCGGTGACAAAGGCGACCAGATCGCTGCCAGAAGTGACCAGGTCACCTCGCGGAACGCCAATCGGCTCCCCGAAGAGTAGGCCGGTGAGCGCATCGATCATCGTCAGCTCATTGCCGGTCTTGGCCGCGATGTAGTTGTTGGCCACGCCGCCAGACGAGCCGATGTCCCCAGCCAGCTGCGTGCTCCACCTCTCGGCTCCCGCTTCGTCCAGCAGTCGAAGCTCGTCGCCGTCGCTCGTCAGCGGTCCCGGCATGGCGTCGTACCAGCTCACCCCCGTGGCCCGATTGCCGGTATTCACAGCGCCGCTGCCATCGACATGCCACAGCATGCCACCGCTGGCGATCCACGCCGTCTCCCCGCTTCGATCCGCCGCAAAGCCAGTTCGCTCCTGGCACAGGGCATCGGGCACATCGGTCCGGGTCTCGGTGCCAGACCTCCAGACCACAGCACATCCGCGGTCATCGGCGACCAGCGCCGTGCTTCCCCGGTCGGTCAACTGTGCGTCGAGCACGCCGCTGACTTCCCAGTTTCGGTTGCGCTCGGGCTCTGCGGTGCTGACGAGGTGCAGGCCCTCGCTGGACTGGCCGAGCACGGCCCCGCCGTAGCCATCGACGATGCGCTCTGCATCGGTGGGCATGTCCCAGTCCCCCGTCAGCTGGCCGGTGGCGGCGTCGAACTCGCAGGTGGTGTCCATCATCGCTGCGTGAACCAGCGAGCCATTGCCGCTCAACGCGACGCCTCGTGTCTCGGCCCACAGGCTGGTTCGCTCTTGAACGAACACCTGCTCGGAGCGACACGCGCTGGCAATGACCAGGATGGATGTGATGACCGATACGGACCAGAATCGACTCATGGGGGTCTCCAGTTGCCTCACTGCTTCTGTGGCGGCCAGTGGGCCGAGCCATGGATCATCGCTGCGGTAGGTTGAGCCCATGGACCGTCGCCCCCTCTCTGTTGTCGCTGCGATTGCTCTCGGGTTGGGCTTGGCTGTCGCGGCCTGGATGGCCGCCGGCGGAGCTCAGCCGGCCGAACCAGTCTCCGAACCGACGACCGCAGAGCCTCCAAGCCCGCGCACTCCAGACGAGCCCGCTGTGACGAGGCCACACACGGCGCCGGGCAGCCAAGCAGCGGCCACCCCCAACCAGCCGGACGATGTGTCCCCGCCAGCCCTCGACGACGAACTGGAGCACGACGAGCCCGACGACGAACGCTCAGACGCCGTGTCGGATCGCTCGATCTGGCCCGTCAGCCGAGAGGGAATCCAAGGCGCCATGACAGAGTCCACGCCCGGAATAGTGGAGTGCTACGAAGGTTGGCTGAGCCAGAACCCAGAGCTGGCCGGCAAGATCGTGGTCAGCTTTCAGATCGCTCCATCCGACACCGGCGAAAACCTGTCCAAAGTGCAACAGGTGGACCTCGATGCCTCAACAGTGGGCCACGCATTCATGGAGGGATGCGTGCTGTCCGTCGTCGAGGAACTGCGGTTCGAAGGAGGGGAATCGACCACCGTCTCCTACCCATTCATCTTCAGACAGACCGGTGACGATGACGAGTAGGCTACATTCCAGCCGGAGTCTGCTTGGCTGACGACGACTGGTTCCCATTCCCTACCCTGCCGCAGAAGCTTGACGACGGCCGCTTTACCCTCGGGCAGTTGCTGGGTTCTGGCGCGATGGCCCAGGTATTCAAGGCCCACGACGCCACCATCGACACCTGGGTTGGACTCAAGCTGATGGAGGCACGGGCCTTCGACAAGTCCGCCGACACCGCCCGTTTCCTGGCCGAGGCCAAGGTGATGTCCCAGATGGACCACCCCCGCATCGCACGCGTCCTTGGAGTGGGAAAGGAGCAGGGCTACTACTGGTACGCGATGCAGTACCTGCCCGGAGGCACGCTGCGCGACTTGGTCAAGCGCGAGGGCCGGCTCGACGGAGTGCGGGCGCTTTGCCTCATCCACGACATCCTCGAGGGCCTGGAGTTCGTGCACGCCAAGGGCATCATTCACCGGGACATCAAGTCCAGGAATGTGCTGCTCGATGCACAAGGACGGGCGGTCATGGTCGACTTCGGCTTGGCTCACCACCCGACGGGCACCGTGCCCTTTGAGACCCGGGCAGACATCGGCATGGGCAGCGTGGGCTACTCGGCCCCCGAGCAACGCTTGAGGGCAGCATCGGCCGACGAGCGAGCCGACATCTTCGCGGTCGGGGCCACGCTGGCTTTCCTGCTCACAGCAGAGCGCCCAGACCACCTCAACCTCGAAGAGTCCAAGCGACCCGAGAACATGTACCGGGGCATTCCTGAGCCGATCCGTCCCATCATCGCCCGGGCCGCCGCCTTCGAACCCGACGACCGCTACCGAACCGCGACCCGCATGAAAGAAGCTGTCGAAAAGGCCCGCCTCACATTGGGCTGGAAGCCGCCCAATCGACTCGTTCAAGCAATCCGCGGCTGGTTCGGCGGCTGATTCAGCGCTCCCACGCCACGTAGCCGCTGACCACGACGCGCTCACCGCTGGTCAGCTGCACATCGGCCCACGTGCGAAAGAACCCCCAGGTGTTGAGCACCACCGGATGCCCCGAGGACTGCCGGTTGCCGACCGGTGTGCTGTCATGGAAGGTCGGATGCAGGTGGTAGGTGACCTTGGCCACGGCACCATCGCAGGCTGGAACAGCACTCCTAAGCGTCAATCGCACCGCATCGAGGTCCTTGCCCGCACCGTTGGTCGATACCGATCGCTTCATCAGCGTGCTGTCGATCCAGAACGCATCAGAGCTCGCGCATCGGGCCTCGGCGACCCCTGGGCTGGACGCTCCCCACTCCTGAGCGATGCGGTTGACCTCGGGCACCCCCCGCACCATCTGATCAAAGGGAATGCCCGTCAGACGACCGTTCGACTTGCCGTCGCTGTCCCAGCCCCAGTGCAAGCCCAGCGCGCGTCCGTCGGTGTCAACGACAGGGGAGCCCGACGAGCCCCACCAGGTCTGGGCGCTGTATTCAACGGACGGATTGCCCCCGATGATCAAGTCGTCGGCCAACACCCGGCCGTAGCTCACCTGTTGGGTGCGGCTGTAGGGATGGCCGATGACAGCCACGCGCTCTCCGA
>CAYYHT010000305.1:0-8688 GCA_964471355.1 uncultured Enterobacteriaceae bacterium | reverse complement strand
CGCGACCCGCAGCACCGGTTTTGATAGAGAGGCGCATGTCCGATCGCTACCAGCCTGAGCACAAGCTTCGATTCGTCACCGCAGCCAGTCTTTTCGACGGCCACGACGCCAGCATCAACATCATGCGACGCATCCTGCAGGCCGCCGGGACCGAGGTGATCCACCTCGGCCACAACCGCGCCGCGGAAGATGTGGCGATGGCTGCGATCCAAGAAGACGCCCAGGCCATTGCGCTGTCGTCCTACCAGGGCGGCCACATGGAGTACTTCCGCTACATGCGGCAGCTGCTCGACGACAACGGGGGCAAGCACATCAAGATCTTTGGCGGCGGCGGCGGCGTCATCGTTCCCGACGAGATCGCGACCCTGCAGGGCGAGGGGGCGGCGGACCGCATCTACTCCCCCGAGGACGGCCGGCAGCTGGGTCTGACGGGCATCATCGACGACATGCTCAAGCGGGCGGACTTCGACCCGGTGGACGTGGCACCCACCACGCTGCAGGCGGTGCAGACCGGCCAGATGAGCGCCATTGCGCGCATGATCACCCTGGCCGAGAGCGACTTGGACCAGCCCGGCACCCTCGACGCCGACGTCCGAACTGCCCTGCAGAACGGCATCGCATCGACGGCCATCCCCGTCGTGGGCATCACCGGAACCGGTGGAGCGGGCAAGTCTTCGCTGACCGACGAGCTGCTGCGCCGCTGGATGATGGACTTTGCCGACGCCCGGGTGGCGGTCATCTCGATCGACCCGACCCGGCGACGAACCGGTGGAGCCCTGCTGGGCGACCGCATTCGCATGAATGCCATCGACCCCAGCCGCGTGTACATGCGCTCACTGGCTACGCGCAGCCAAAAGGGCGAGCTGTCCGGTGCCATTCGCGAGGCGGTGGCCGTCTGCAAGGCCGCAGCCTTCGATCTGATCATCGTCGAGACCAGCGGCATCGGCCAGGGCGACGCGGACATCACCGAGATCGCCGACCTGAGCGTGTACGTGATGACCCCCGAGTTCGGCGCTGCCAGCCAGCTCGAAAAGATCGACATGCTGGACTACGCCGACCTCATCGTGCTGAACAAGTTCGAGAAGCGCGGCGCCCTCGATGCCCTTCGCGACGTGCGCAAGCAGGTCAAGCGCAACCGCGAGCTGTGGCACGCCGACGACGAGACCCTGCCCGTGTTCGGCACCATCGCCAGTCGCTTTGCCGACCCCGGTGTGACGGCGCTGTACCGGGCGCTGGTCGACATGGTGAACGAGCGCTTCGAGACCGGTCTGCAGTCACGCCTCGACCGCCCGGACAGCAAGTTCTCGCCTCCGACCCAAGGCCTCATCGATCCCAATCGCGTGCGCTACCTGGCCGAGATCAGCGCAACGGTGCGCGACTACCACGCTCAGACCGACGCCCTGGTGCACAACGCCCGGCGACAGCAGCGCCTTGCCGACACCCTCGAAGAGGTCCGAGGCACCCCCGCCGAAGCGGTCCTGACCGAGCGTCAGGCCGCCGACCCCCTTCCCGCCGATGTCGCGGCCGCTCTGCAGCTGTGGCCGGCGACCTTCGAGCGCTACCAAGCCGACGAATACATCTACAGCGTGCGCGGGCGCGAGATTCGCCAGCCCATGTACATCCAGAGCCTGGCCAAGCAGCCCATCCGCCGTGTTGCGGTGCCGCGGACCGGCGACCATGGCGAGATCCTGCGCTTCCTGCGCAGCGAGAACGTACCGGGCTCCTTCCCCTACACAGGCGGCGTGTTCGCGCTTCGCCGCAAGGGTGAAGAGCCCAAGCGCATGTTTGCGGGCGAGGGCGGTCCGGCCGAGACCAACCACCGCTTCCACCTGCTGTGCGAGGGCGAGACCGCCCATCGCCTGTCGACGGCCTTTGACTCGGTCACGCTGTACGGCGAAGACCCCGACGAGCGCCCCGACATCTACGGAAAGGTCGGCGAGTCCGGGGTCAGCGTGCCCACCCTCGACGACATGAAGATCTTGTACTCGGGCTTTGACCTGTGTGCGCCGACGACCTCGGTCTCGATGACCATCAATGGGCCGGCTCCCATCTTGCTCGCGATGTTCCTGAACACCGCCATCGACCAGCAGGTCGACAAGTTCAGTGCCGAGCACGGCCGCCAGCCCACCGCACAAGAGCATGCCGAGCTGTCTGCTGACGCGGTCTCACGGGTGCGCGGCACGGTCCAGGCCGACATCCTCAAAGAGGACCAGGCCCAGAACACCTGCATCTTCAGCACCGAATTCGCCATGCGCATGATGGGCGACATCCAGCAGTACTTCATCGACCACAAGGTGCGGAACTTCTATTCGGTGTCCATCAGCGGCTACCACATCGCTGAGGCCGGCGCGAACCCCATCAGCCAGCTGGCTTTCACGCTCTCGAACGGCCTGACCATCACCGAGTACTACCTGTCTCGGGGCATGGCCATCGACGACTTTGCGCCCAACCTGTCCTTCTTCTTCAGCAATGGACTCGACCCGGAGTACACGGTCATTGGTCGCGTTGCTCGACGCATTTGGGCCATCGTCATGCGCGACCGCTACGGTGCCAACGCGCGCAGCCAGAAGCTGAAGTACCACATCCAGACGTCCGGCCGGTCGCTGCACGCCCGCGAGATTCAGTTCAACGACATCCGCACCACCCTGCAGGCTCTGTTGGCCCTGACAGACAACTGCAACAGCCTGCACACCAACGCATTCGACGAGGCCATCACCACCCCGACCGAGGGCTCTGTGCGCAGGGCCATGGCCATTCAGCTCATCATCAACCGCGAGTTCGGCCTCAACTTCAACGAGAACCACAACCAGGGCAGCTACTTCGTCGACCAGCTGACCGACCAGGTCGAAGAAGCGGTGCTGGTCGAGTTCGAGCGCATCAACGAGCGCGGTGGTGTGTTGGGGGCGATGGAGCGGCAGTACCAGCGCACGCAGATCCAAGAAGAGAGCCTGTACTACGAGCAAAAGAAGCACGACGGCTCGCTGCCGATTGTCGGCATCAACATGTACCTCGACGAGAACAAGGGCGACGAGGCGGGCACGGTCGAGCTTCGGCGGGCCGACGAGTCCATCAAGCAGCGTCAGATCAAGAGCGTGGCGGACTTCCAAGCGGCCCACGCAGACGAATCTGCGGCGGCCCTCGAGCGGCTGCAGCAGGTGGCCATGAGCGGAGGCAACGTCTTTGGCGAGCTGATGACCGCGGTTCGGGTGGCCAGCTTGGGTCAGATCACCTCGGCGCTGTACGAGGTTGGGGGCGAATACCGCCGCAATCTATAGGGGCTGCAATGTCGCTCTGGGCGACACCGGGAACGGCATGGCTGGTCAAGGGGTGTGAGATGTCGCCGCTCGCGACATTGGGAGTGCCTTGATTCTGTTGGAACCGCTTTGGACAGGGGCGGTCGACTGTGGTGTGAGGCCCTCCCCCGGGGGCTTCCAATGGAGAGTTCCCTATGCGTTCGCGATCTTTGGTCGTGGTCGGACTGGTGTGCTCCGTTCTCCTCACGGGCGCAGAAGTCACGTACTACGAAGAGGCTCCACCGCAGAGCCTCAATCCGCTCTTTGTAGGCGACATGTCGGGCATACGCTCGACAGAGTTGACCCACGACAGGCTCACGTATCGATCGGCGATCACGTACGAGCTGAAGAGCAAGCTAGTCAACCTGGAGTCGATGCAGAAGCTCGGCGACGGCAAGTCGGTCAAGTTGAGGGTCAAGGAGGGCATTCGCTGGCATGACGGCCAGTCGTTTGGACCCGAAGACATCTGCTTCACCATCGACGCCATGAAGAACCCGCAGACAGCCGCTGTGCCTCGCATTCGAGACATCGCCGACGGCATCGTCAGCTGCGAGGTCATCAAGAAGGAAAAGTCGGTCGTCATCACCTTTCCCAAGGCGTACCACAACCCGGGCGACCGCCTGTCCTTCGCCATCCTGCCCAAGCATGCGTTCGACTCGACGGCCATCATGCCGGACACCGACTACGCGGTTCGTCCCATTGGCACAGGTGCCGCCAAGGCGTCTCGAGGCAGCAAGGTGACCAGCTTCACCAACTTCCCCAACGCGCACCACAATGTTGGTGTGCCGTTGATGAAGCAGCTGGTGATGGGCGACCCCTATGCAGCGGTCCAGACGCTGATCATGGGCTCGGCTCACGGCATGGTCGTGGTGCCTCCGCCTCATCGCCCGGCCATCTCGGCGTCCGATGAGATGGCGCTCAAGTCCTATGACCTGCGCAGCTGGTGGTTCGTGGCGCTGAACACCAACAAGGGTGCACTGCGCGACAAGGGCATTCGCCAGGCGGTGAACCTATCCATCGACCGCTCCGACCTGCGCCAGCTGACCGTTGGCGTGGCCAGCGAGGACCCGAACCCGCCATGCGAGTTCATCAGCGGGCCCTTCGTGGGCTCATCGCCCTACTACAACCGAGCCATCAAGGCCGTTGCCAAGAGTGACCTGGCCCAGGCCAGCAAGCTGATGGAGGCGGCCGGAGCCGAGCAGCACTTCGGTCGCTGGACGCTGGATGGCAAGCCGATCACGTTCAAGATCGGCATGAATGCCAGCCTGGGAAGCGAGGCCATCGACCTGCTGAACCAGATTGGCAACCAGCTGAACGCCGCGGGCTTTGACCGGGTCGTGTACCGCATCAGCGAGGACGACTGGAACCGCCGCGCCATCACCGGGCAGCTCGAGGACTACGACATGCTCATCGGCAAGTGGTCCTTCGGCGTGGTCGAGGACGTCGGTCCCATCTTCCACACCAAGACCGCCGGCAAGGGCGCGCTCAACGTCTTCAAGTACAGCAACCGCGAGGTGGACGGGCTCATCGAGACCTTCGACGCGGCCACCACGGACACCGAGGCCCAGGACGCCTACCACCAGCTGCACGCGACCGTCGCCGACGACCTGCCCTACCTGTACCTGTGGAAGCTCGACACCAAGAGTGCGTGGCGCAACGAGGTGCGCAGCAACATGATCACGCCGTACTACTACTTCACCGAGTACGACAAGTGGCGGTTCGACGGGTGAGGGTCTAGGGCGGTCGATTGGCTGCTGGTGATCAGCGCGCGTAGTGGTGGAAGCGCCAGCCCTGGTTGTCCATCAGGCCGTTGCTGCGGGTTGGCCAGTAGGTGCTGTTGCCGTTCTGGTCCAGAGACTGCCAACCGGCGTAGTAGCCGGATGCGCCGTTCGCATCGTTGTAGTTGGTGAAGTGCCAGTTGTTGGAGTGGCCCTCGATGCGGTGCCAGGTGTTGTCCGAGTACCGATAGAACTCGAGGAATGTCGTGCCGCGCGGCGGTCGGTTGTTGATGTGGAAGTTGCTGAACCAGTAATTGTTCAGGTAGCCCGCCGTGTAGCGCAGCTTTACATAGCGGCCTCCCTTCTCGACCCACAGGTGCTCCCTGCTTCCGGTCAGCAGGAAGTCGACGATGACGGTGTCCGAGTACTTGGCTTCGGTGTCGCTGAAGCTGTTGTTCAAGAGCTCGCTCTCGTTCAGGCCCGCGGCCGCACTCTGCGGGATGGCGTTCTGGTTGCCGGCGTCCTTCTCGAACAGCGTCCAGCCGCCACCGTCTGTGGTCATGTCGCAGAACACCTCGAGGGCGTTGCTGGTGTCGCCATCTCCGTCGGGATCGGCCCAGTAGGTTCCGTCCCCTGAGGAGGGGTAGTCGGCGAGGATCTGGGCGCAGTTCAGCCCCGCGCTGGCCTGTCCCGAGCCATCGGAGCACGTGTCGAAGCAGCTGGGATCCGTGTCGTTCTGGTCGTCGCCGCCCGAAGCGATTGTGTCGTGGCCGTCTCCGTCCTGGTCGTAGTCGGAGCCCGCATCGCAGTCCTGGTCGACGCCGTCGTACCAGATCTCCGTGGCTGCCGGGTTCACGGCCGAGTCGCCGTCATCGCAGTCGTTCTCGCAGACGCGGTAGGTGTCACCGTCGCTGTCGAGCTCATTGGTGGGGACGCTGCCATCGCAGTCGTCGTCGGTGCCATTGCAGACCTCGGTCGCCGACGTGTTCACGGCCGCGTCGACGTCATCGCAGTCATCGCTGTTCGCCACAAAGCCGACGGGTGCGGAACACGCGTCGAGGGTGATGGTCGAGGCGCCGTCCCCATCTCTGTCGTAGTCGATGTAGAAGGTAGCTTCGTCCACAGCGCCCTCGTCACTCGAGCCGTCGCAGTCGTCGTCCCTGCCGTTGCAGCGCTCGACGGCGCCGGGAAACACCGTGTCATCGGTGTCGTCGCAGTCGTCGATGCACGAGATGAACCCGTCGCTGTCCGCGTCGAAGCCCTCGTCACTGACGCCATCGCAGTTGTTGTCATCGCCGTCGCAGGTCTCGGCGGCGTCGGGACTGATTGCGCCGTTGCTGTCATCGCAGTCGGTCTTGTTCGCCACAAAGCCGACCGGAGCGGAACACGCCTCGATCTCGGAGCCCGGATGGCCATGCCCGTCGTCGTCTCCATCGGCCCAGTAGCTGGCCGCGTCCGTCGCCTCGTTGTCGACGTCGCCATCGCAGTCGTTGTCGAGGCTGTCGCAGGTCTCGACGCCCCCTTGGTAGGCGTCCGCCGAGGCGTCGTTGCAGTCGGTGGCGTTGCCGACGAAGCCCGTGGGGGCCGCGCAGCCCTCGACCGTATCGAGCGGATTGCCCTGCCCGTCGCCATCGCTGTCGGCGTACCAGGTGGTGGCGTCGATGGCGTCGAGTCCGTCGGTCACCCCGTCGCAGTTGTTGTCGATGCCATCGCAGCTCTCCACCGCGTCAGCATTGACCCCGGGCACGGTGTCGTCGCAGTCGTTGCAGGCGGCGAACCCGTCGGCGTCCACGTCGGAGTAGCCCGTGGAGCCGTCGCAGTTGTAGTCATTGGGATCGGTGCAGTCGTCCTCGACCGCGCCCGGGTGGGTTGCGGCGTCGTTGTCTTCGCAGTCCGTGCTGTCGGTGGCAGCACCGGTCGGCGTGTCGCAGGAGGAGATCGGTGCGGTCACGTCGCCGTAGCTGTCTCCGTCGAGGTCGGCGAAGTACGTCGTGGCGTCCGTCGGGTCGTTGTCGATGATGCCGTTGCAGTCGTCATCGACGCCGTTGCACGTCTCGGGAGCCCCCGGAAAGACGCCCGGGTCGGTGTCGTTGCAGTCCGCCGCAGCGTTGGAGCCGTCGCCATCGTTGTCGATGTCTGCGGGACTCGGTTCATCGTCCCGACAACCGGTGAGCGTGAGAAGAACAATGGCAGCGGTGAACAGGCGCATGGAGGCCTCCTGCCGGCACAATACCGCGACCTCGTACAAGCTGCTCCATTCCTCCGCCGTCCAGGTGAGTACATGTAGGGTCGAACCCATAAGCCGTGAGCCGCCCGCAGAGGGCATGGTGTCGGTGAATTCCTGTCGATGCGCACCAACAAGGGTGCGCTGCGCGACAAGAGCGTTCGGCTAGCGGTGAACCAGGCACATTGCACGACTTCTGCACGGCAGCTGGGGAAGGACGTCACTCGGTCGACGTCCAACCCGCCATGCATCACTCCATTCATCGAATCATCGGCGCCACCGGGGCTGCCGCGCTGCGAACCGGAGCCGCCCTGCTGGTGTGTGCGGCCGTGTTCTCGGTCTTCTGTCAGATCGGCAGCAGTGTGGCCGTCGCCTTCATCATCGACCTTGGCAACAGCTTCCGCGCCTCACACAACAAGGATGGCGTCTCGTTGTGGGTGATGGGCGTGCCGGTGTTGTTTGGACTGCTGCAGCTCGGGTCAGCGGTGGTCATTGCCGTCCTCGTCGAGCTCGGAGCTCATCGCCTGAATGCGGGCGAGCGCTCCGTGTGGCCTGTGGCGGCGTCGCTGCTGCTGTTCGTGCAGCCGGTGTTCGCCTTCACCATCTCGCTACCGACCGTCCAGCTTTATGGGGTGGTCGCCGGACTCTGGATCGCGCCGATCGTGATGGGCTGCGCGTTGGTGGGACTGTTTAGCTACGTCGCGCTGACGGGTCAGGACGCTGAATTCCCCCACGGCGACCGCACGGCCAATCAACTGCAGCTGGTGTTCACGGCCTGGAGCATTGCCTGGGTCGCCGTGGCGTTGTGGCTCGTCCAGAGCGCGTGGGTCTTGACCATCACCGCGGGCGTTGGTGCCGCGCCCCCCGCCTTGGTGGCTGCGTCGGTGATGGCGGCCATCGCTGTGTCGATCGCTGCCGCGCTCGGGGTCGTGCTGGCATTGAGTCTATTCGTCGTCCGGGACGCGCTGCTCGATGCGCCGTCGTGGCCCGCCCCGCTCATGCTGCTTGGCGTGCTCGGGACTGTGACCGGCGCATTTGCCGCGGCCGCTTGCACGCTTCAGTTCGTGGGATCAGCGACGTGGTTGGCCGTTCTGCTGATGGCATCGGGCACGCTGGTGCTGGCGGTTGTGCGCTTTACTCTGCGCCTCGTCGCCGAACCAAGACGCCGAACAGCAGGAACCACACTGGGATGACCCGCGCCGGCACCGTGACCGATGTGCATCCTCCACAATCATCGGAACCACTGCCGCATCCGAGCAGGTCTCCGATGTCGAAGGAGGTGCCGCCGCCACTGCCGTCGCAGCCGATGCCGCCCACATCGCAGCCCTCTAGAACCAAGGGCTGGACGTCGCTGGTGTCGATGACGGTGTAGGCGGCCTGCCAGTGGCCGTCGTCGCTGGGAATCCAGATCAAGTGGGACAGCGCCACGCCCTGCAGGTCGGGCAGGGTGACC
>CAYYHT010000304.1:6800-8730 GCA_964471355.1 uncultured Enterobacteriaceae bacterium | reverse complement strand
CGCGAGCCCATCTTCCAGAGCCTGCTGCAGAAGGTGCTCAGCTGGGCGGTGGGCAAGCTCGACATCACTGGCGGCACCCGAGCGGTCAGCACACTGGCTCCAGTACCGGACCACAAGCTGTTCGCCAATGGGGAGCCCATCGACTTCAGCGCCATCGAAGACGCAGCGCTGAATGGGGAGGGCATGACCGACGCCGACTTGGCGACCTTTGAGCAGGCCATCATGGCCGACGCGGGCATTCAGCGGCAGCTGCTGGCCATCGCCAAGGGCGCGGACGTCGAGGTGGCCGAACAGCACAGCAAGTCCATCGTCGGCGCCCCGGAGGGCCGCTCAACCCGCATGGACGACTCAGTCATGCGCGAGCTCGCCCGTGAAGCCCGCATGCCCGACGGCTCACGCGGCTGGATTCCGGGGTGGACGTGGTTCGCCAAGAAGGCGGCGATGATTCTTTGGCGGGTGGTGAAACGAACGGTGCAAGGCCGCCACCACGGCTTGTATTGCACCGTCATCGAAGAGGTTGCCCGCGAGTTCTACCTCACCGCCGCAGGACACTTCCTGTGGGCGACCATCAAGAACGAGAGCGCCGATACCTTTGCGCAGCCCGACCGCGGAGGCGCACTGCTGGTGCGAAAGCTGCGAGCCCTGGTCGACGCGAACCCGGGCAAGCGCCTGTGCTTGGTCGGCCATTCTGCGGGGTCGATCTGGCTCTCGAGCCTGCTCGAAGCCCTCGAGCGGGACGTCGACACCCTGGTATTTCTGGCCCCGGCCGTCACCAACGAGCGCTTCGCCGCCACCCTCGATGTCGCCGAGCCCCACATCAAGCGCTTTCGTTTGTACACGATGAGCGACCAGGCCGAACAGCAGGACCAGGTGCTGGGCGTGGTCTATCCGCGCTCTCTGCTGTACTTGGTCTCTGGCGCTGCCGAAGACGAGGTCGATGCGCCGCTGCTCGGCATGGACCGCTTTCTGCGCACCGTCGCCGCCGATCACGAGCCCGCATTCAGGGACGACGGGACCAATCGGGTACGGGCCTTTCTGCAGACCGATGGGCAGCTCAGCACTTCTGCCAGGGCGGTGTGGTCCAGCGAAAACCGCGGCCCTGGGCTGCACAGCACCGCACTGGCCCATGGTGATTTCGACAACGACGAGGCGACGCTAGCCAGCATCGTCACGCTGATTCAGGAGGCCCCATGAGTCGGTTTTCAGTGGCCATCGGGGTGGGCAAGTACCCCCACTACCCCGGCAAAGACCTGCGCTATGCCGAGCGCGACGCCGACGGCTTCAACCAGTGGGCAAGTGCAAATGATGGCGGCGAGGTGCCCGGACCCCAGCGCATGCTGTTCACCAGCGAGAACAGCACAGCCGCGAACCCGGTTCCCGTCCAGACCCACGTGGACGACCAGCTGCTGACATTCAACATGGACATGCAGACCCTGCTGCAGAACACGCTCGGTGCGCAACAGCCCATCGTTCGAGCACAAGCGCGGTTGTACCTGTTCTTCTCGGGCCACGGCGTGGGTCCGACGGCCACTGACGTCGCGATGCTCATGAGTGACGCGCGCCTGGGAGCCAGTCGCAATCTGGGGGCTCAGCAGTACCTGGATTTTCTGTGTGCGGTCGGGGCCTACGGCAACCTGGTGCTCTTCGCGGACTGTTGCCGGGAGCTCGGTTCGGGAGTGAGCCCGGGCATGCCCACCCTGGACGCGACGGGAGCGAGGACCAATGACGTCAAAGTAAACGCCTTCTACGCCATCGGACACGGCGGTGTGGCCCTCGAACCGGTGCCTGACGGCGACGACGGCGTGGGCTTGGGGCGCGAGGAGGAAGGTCTTCACGTGGGAGCTGCTCCCTTTCCCCGTGGGGGCCTTCGTGGGGTGCGGCCGCCGCCCTGCGGGCCAACTCCGCCCCCAGCCGGCGCTTAGCGGCCGCC
>CAYYHT010000304.1:0-6790 GCA_964471355.1 uncultured Enterobacteriaceae bacterium | reverse complement strand
GAGACCACGGTTTCTTCACCCGCGCGGTCCTCGAAGGGCTCTGGGGGGCCGCCGCAGACCCTTCATCCGGCGACGTCACCATCGAAAACCTGCAGGCCTGGGTCGAGGTCCGCCTCAAGGCACTCTCGGACGGCAGGCAAGAGCTGTCGACCAACATTGGAAATCGCCATCTGGTGCTGGCAACCCTGGGGGACGGCCTCGATGTGGGAGAGTCCGCAGACCGGTTCAGTGCCTATGTCGACGCCATGGACGAGCGGCTCGGTCAGGCAAATCTCGATGGGTCAGCCGGAGCCGACCTCAAGAAGCACGTGCAGTCGATTCGCCAGCAGGCCTTGGCCGAGTTTGCACAGAGCGTGGCCGGCGGCACCGAGCCCGACCAGCCCTTTGTCCCAGCGGACGCGAGTGCTGCTCCCATCGTCTCGTACACCATCGCCTTCCCGCCGGATTTCGCCGGTGTGATCATCCTCAAAGATGGCTCGTCGACCGAGATTGAGCAGTTCACGCTCACCGCTGGCCAAGAGCTGGCACTCGACCTGCCAGAGGGGCTCTACAAGGTCGAAACCACCGATGGCAGCGCCTTTGCCATGCCCTTCTTCCAAGTTCCCAACGGAGGCAATCGTGCTCAATTATCGCGCGGCTAAGCGCTCCCGCGGCACCGTCACCGTGGTGCTCAAGTCCGGTTTGCTTCCCCTGCGGCTGCGCTTGCTCAGCTCCAACAACCAGACGCTGGCCGAGGGCTATGACCAGCTGGAAGTACAGGTGCCAAGAGGGCTATACTTCGCCGAAGCGCGCGGCGGAGCCAACGTCAAGCGCGAGATCATCGAGGCTGCGGGCGAGCGAGTCGAGCATGTGATGGAGCTCGCCATCCAGACCGCAGCACCCCTCGAGGGCTCCACTGGGTACACCGAGGCCGCAGCAGATGCGGTCACCCAACTGAGCGAACAGCTCAGTCAAAACACCCGGTCCGACCAGGCCGGGGTGCTGTTCTTCTTTCGGGACAACGTTCCGGCCGAGATGGCGCTGCACTGCGATAGCGGGCTCGCCCCATTGGACTGGACGCAGGGTGACGGCTGGACTGCGGCGACCTATGCCGGCGAGCCTGGCGGATTCATGGCGCGCACCCTTCACGACCAGTGCGAGGTCGACACAAGCCTGTGGTTGGTCCGAGATTGGATCACGATGGTGTTTGTGCCGGTGGTCTCTGGGTCTGCACGCTTTGACGCCGCATCCGTGCTGACCCATCGCAGCGGCGAAAACTGGCTGGCAGATCCGCAGGATCCGCGGGTCAGGCTGCACGCCGAGCAAGCGCTGGCGGCCCTGCGAGCAGGCCGTGCTGACCCCGAACGCGGGGTCATGCGCACGCTTCGGCACTACAAGCGTGTCGACCCCATGCTGGGCTTGCTCGGTGCGACGCTTCGGTTGCTCGCGGCGGACCGTGCGGGCAGCGCCAACAAGCTCAAACGGGCCGAGAAGGCCCTGGATGACGTGTGTTTCTTGGTCCAGCGCATCGAGCGCTTTGTGCCCGGACACCCAGATATTGCCGCACTCGCCCAGGCCAATCGGCTCATGCGTCAGCGCTTCGGTTTCGACGCCAAGCCAGCCACCGACGCCCTAGCGGTGCCCGTCGACCATCCGCCGATGCTGGGTCTGCTGAACAGTGTGCTGCGCTCGGTCGAGAGTCACGGAGACACCGCCACCCGAGCGGACTCACTCGCCGAACACATCTCCGGCGAAGTGCTCGAGCGCGGGCCATGGACCACATGGTGGGCCCTCGGCGACATCGCGACCGGCGACAGCTACGGAAACACCATGATGCAGCAGCGCATCATGCCCTCTGCCCGCATGGCAGAAATCGACGCCGAGTTCGCACAGATCGAGGCCGAGCTGATTCCGCAGCAGGCCTCACCAAGCACAATGAGCCGCAGTGGCGCCTCAAAGAAGACGAGGGGCAAAGCGCGAAAGACGACGGGCAAAGCACGACGCAAGTCGCGCAGCCAGCAGACCATCGAGGGCTACGTCGACCTGATGGATCGGTGGACCAAGATGGGTGGCCAGCGAACCAATCAGGATGGGCTGACCATCGACGACCTCGAGGGCACGCTCGATGCCATCGCCGCGGGCACCCGACTGCCGCGCTCTGTCGTCGACGCACTTGCTGCGTCCATCAACGACAAGGACACGCCATGAGTTTCGACCCCGACGACCTGCGCTTTCTGGTCGACGCAAACCTCGACGAGCTCGACGAAGCCAGCGTCACAGCCTTCCTGCAGTGGGCCGAGGACAACCCCGACGAGTACGACAAGCTCGTGACCGAGGTGTTGAAGTCCCCCTCTGAGGTCCTCGAGAAGGCAGCGCCAAAGCCCGTCACCGCCGACGAGCACATCGCTCTGGTCAACCAGTCCATCGACGACCGCCGCGCAGACAACAAGGAAGTCTTCGCCCCCAGCGACATGCGGGGTGTGCTCGCGGCGATGAAGGCGGCAAAGGCCGACCAGACCACAATCCGGGCCGTGGGCAGCTTCCGCAGCCTGTCTGATGTGACGATGCCCGCCGACAACAAATGCACCATCATCGCCATGTCTCGCATGAAGGACGTCGTCGCCGACAGCGCGAATCTAGAGGTCTATGTGGGCGCTGGCTGCACAATCGGCAGCCTGAACAGCGAGCTCGAAAGGCTCGACCTCGCCCTGCCAAACATGGGCAGCGGCGACTTTCAGACCATCGCCGGCATCATTGCCACTGGTTCGCATGGCTCGGGCCATGGCATCGGTGATCTGTCCAGCGTCGTGCTGGCCATCGAGCTCGCGACGTATGACAACAACGGCGAACCAGTGCTCTACAAGATGAGCCGCCCTGGCGTGTCCGTGCAGTCTCCTGGCTACACCGACAGCCACATCCGCGTCGAGCAGCGCCCCGACCCCGACGAGTTCTATGCGGCACTCGTGGGCCTGGGCTGCCTGGGCATTGTCACCGGACTGACCCTGCGCATCATGCCCGAGTACTTCTTGAGCGAAGACCGCAAGCCTGTGACGCTCAAGCACTTCATGGACAACTTCGCTGACTGTTCAAAGGTCCGCCACTACGAGGTGCTGTTCACCCCGTTCGCAGGCAAACCCGACGACAACGACGCGCTGATCACCACCCGCAAGGTCGTCCCCAAGGGCAACCACCGCATTCGAGCTCCTGGACTCGAAATGGCAGCGCGCCCCATCGGCGGCTGGATTGCCAAGAAGCGCCTGGGCGGCATCCTGAACAGCCCCAAAAAGGCCAGCAATGCCGTCGTCACCGGGGTGCGCTGCACGACCACCACCAACTACGCCCGCAAGAGCCACCGCGTGCTGAAGCTGGGCCTGAACATCGACGCCACGGGCCTTGAGATCGGCGTGCCCATCAGCAACGCCCTCAAGGCGGTCACCCGCATTCGCGCGATCATGGCTGAACGCTGGAAGCACTGTCCGGATGACTCGGCCACACCCGATGAACTCAAGGCATTCTGGCGCGACCACTGTGTGGTCACTTCCCCGGTGTCCATGCGCATCGCTGCTCGCACCGAGACGCTGCTGTCGATGCAGTACTCCCCGGACCCGAGCCAGCCCGATGACACTCCGCTGGGCGAGCCCTACGCGATGTTTGAGTTCCCGATGCTGATGAATCGGGGGTGGCTAGACACCGACAAAGAGCCCCTGTACAAGCCCTACATCGAGGGTCAGCGCGCGCTGTTCAAAGAACTCGAACAGGCCCTGACCACCGAGCTTGGCGGTCGCGTGCACTGGGGCCAAGAGTTCCACGCCGGCGACGCAGAGCTGGGCGTGATGTGGAGCGACTCATGGGACCGCTGGAAGGCCGTCCACAAGCGCTTCAATGCACTGGGAGTGTTCCGGAGCGCTTTCTCGAAGCGCATCGGCCTGTAGGCCCGCTACTTCTTGCGGGAAGTCAGCTTGGCCACCGCACCGGACGAGACCAGCTCGCGCAACGTGCGGTCGAGTTCTTGGCCAAACACGATGTCGACCAGCTCACGCGTCCGTGCGGGCACGGCATCGAGCGCCTCGGTGACGTCCGCGGGACTCGACGTGCGTCCAAAGCCCGAACCGGCCGCCTTGGTGTAGCTGCGCACCAGGCCATCGCTCAGCTTGCCCAGCGCCTTGCGTGCCTGGTCGCTGACCGTCTTGGCGACGGCCAGGTCGATGCCCGCCTTTTCCATGCGCAGCAGCGAAGTCAGAAGTGCAGGACTCTGGACGAGGAATTGGTCCCCTTGGGTGGTCACCAAGCCCAAGCGGGCCAGATCTGCAGCGATGTGATTTCGCCCAGCGAGCTCGACCAGCTCTTCGCGGGTGAACAGCTTGGGCCGATCTGCCGCCCATGGTTGATTCAAGCGGTCCTGCAGACCCAGCCACTCATCGAGAGCCAGCTCGCCGCTGTCGATGCGGGCGACCAGATCGCGGATGGCCCGGATGCGCAGTCCGCGCTCTTGAAGGGTGCCGATCAGCTCCAGACGCTCGACATGAGCCGCAACATAGACGGCCTTTCGACCGCGGATGCCGGGCTTTGGCAGAGCCCCTTTGGACTGGTAGAAGCGGATGGTCCGGCTGGGAATGCCCGTGTGTGCAGCCAGCTCGTCGATGGTGAATTCGACCGGCACAATGGCTTCGGCAGCTTCAGTCTCAACGAGGGCGGTGGTGTCGGTCTCGGCCATCGGGGTGTGCTCCAGCGCCATCCTAGTGCTGTCCTGCGGGGACTGCACTCGGGAACGAGAGGTCCCAGATCTGACGCAGGGCCCGACCGAGCACGCTGCCCCAGCTTCCTGTGCGGTACTTCATGGCGTGTTCGGCAGCAATCCTGCGTACTTCGGGCGCCACCTCGCGCAGTCGTTCTGGAGGCAGCTTGGGGAACAGATGGTGCTCGATCTGGTAGTCCAGCCCGCCGCACAGCACGCTCATGAAGTAGGGCACCTCGAAGTTCTGCGTCTCTTCAAGCTGCATGGCATACCAGCCGCCCTTGCCTCCCACGACGCGGGTTCCGTGGGGATTGCCGTCGATGTCCGGACCGATGTGCCCGCAAAAGATGCTGGCCGCGCTGTAGTAGTCGCGCATGACCTCGGACAGCAGATTGCCCGCAGCCACCTTCCACCAGAACGGTCCCGCCAGTGCCGGGAAGAAGACGTACTCCTTGGCGTAGTAGGGGATGAACTTGCGGAGGCTTGTGCGGCGTGTGGGTGTTCAAGCGCACGGGCCCAAAGTGCACATCGGGGTCCTTGCCAGCAATGTTCGTGTACGGGTGATGCCGCAGGTTGTGGCCCCGATGCCAGGCCTCTTCATCGATGGGAATCTCCCACTTCCAGGTCTTGGAGCGGAAGTTCTCGGCGCCATCGAGCTTGTCGTAGCAACCGTGGAGGATGGGGTGCCCGAGCTCGGTGGCCTGAAGCTGCTTGTGCACCCACAGAGACAGCACTCCGGCGGTCCATCCAATGGGCTCGAACGAGAAGTGCAACAGCACTCGGCCTGCCACTTCCAAGGTGTGCGAGAAGGTGTTGAGCGCCCTGACGCGACGCACATCCTCGTCCCCCATGCGGGCTTCGGCCCGGCGGCGCACGTCGTCAAGGGCCGCGGCCAAGCTGGCCAAGCGCTCGGTTTCGGTGAGATCATGTGTCGACAGGGCTACAGTCATCTTGCCTCCATTCGCAGCGCTTAGTGCGCCACTTGTTAGCGAGACATTAATAACTGTTACATCGTTTGGTGTCACGTTCTGATTCGAATTCCACTGTGCTGGGCGGCATGGCTACTGACGAAGCCGGGGTCTACGCCCCTCCAGAAGCAGACACGGGATTTCGGCGCCAGGGCATGCTCACGCGAATGCTGATGGCTCTGCTCGTCTTCGACGCCTTCGTCGTGTGGCCCGGAACGTACTTGATGGGCCACTTGCTAGCAGCGGCGGCGGGACTGACGGCGATGGTGCTGCAAGCGCAGATGGGGGAGGCTCAACCTGCCGCAGCCCCGGTGATAGCCGTCGTCGGCGGTGCCGTCGCACTGGTCCTGCTGCAGATCTTCGCCGCAATGGTGGTCTGGATAAGCGCATGGCCCGTCACGGCGTTGGTCTGGTGCGTGTGGACTGCGGAAGTCGTCTGGAACCACAACTGGCTGCACCCGAGTGAGCCGATCTCACCGGTGGCTGCGGTCGGGCTCTGGTTCATTCCACTGGTCAATCTGGCAATGCCGCTGCTCTATGTCTGGCGTCTGTGCCGACAGGACCCCCTGGACCGAAACACACGCCCGACGATTGTCGGCGCCTGGTGGCTCAGCTGGGTGGTCGTGCTCTGTTGGGTCTCGATCCGAGTGCTGTGGACTGTTCCCGAGCCCGTCCTGGCCATTGCTGTCGTGATCACTCGACCGGTCATCTTCGCGCTTGCAGTGCTGTCCTACTTCATCGTCAGCGGAATCACGCGCCAGCAGCAGGCGGCCGCGGACGCGATGCAGCCCTAGGAATCACAGCTCGCGAGGGCGAATGACATCTATCAGCTGAAAGCGACCGGGCTCGGACAGGGTCTGGTGCCAGGTGTCGGCGTCGGTCTCGAGCAGCACCGCGTTGCCGGTCGTGATCTCGAGGACCGCCCCGCTCAACCAGGTCACGATGTTCTCGCAGCCGGGATTGTGGCCCAGAACCAGCAAGGTCGTCACCTCGTCGGGCACCCCGCGCATGGCCGAGCGAAAGCTGGACTTGGAGCCGTGGTAGAGCGGCGACAGAAAGTACACGGCGATCTCTTTGGGGAACGCGGGCGACAGCAGCTCCCAGGTCT
>CAYYHT010000303.1:0-8732 GCA_964471355.1 uncultured Enterobacteriaceae bacterium | reverse complement strand
GAACCACAGCTCGAAAGCGAAAAATCACCGGGTCGATTGCCATGCCAGCCCAAGACCCGTGCTCGAACGTCAGGTGCGCGCCCAAGCGACCGATTGAACGACCGGCTAGAACGCGTTCCAGCACTCGGCGGTGTAGGGCCCGGGCTGCAGGGTCGGGACCTCTGGCACATCGAGCAGGCGGTCGATGATCCCGTCGCGGAGGTTCGCGGTGCGCGTCTTGCCAGAGAACGTGAGCTCGACGTCGCGTCCGGTGCTGGTCCAAGTGCCGGAAGTCGACTTCTTGCCCTCGTTCAGCAGGACCGAGCCATCCGCCTTGAACTGGAGCGAGTAGGGCGTGATGCCTCCATGGCGGTCGTCCTCGCGCTCGCTGCGCCACTCCTGCGCCACCAGAAAGGCCCGAACTCCGTCATCGGTCGACAACTCCGCCGCTGCTCCCGCTCGCCAGCGCTTGTACTTGTCCGTCTGCGTCAGCTCGTGGCCACCGGGATGGTCCTGTGCAGTGAGGGCATCGAGAGCCCCGAGGGTCCAGGCTCGGTCGAGTGCGACGGTCTTGTTCAGGTGCTTCAGTGCGTCGTCGGGCCAGGAGTCCCACCCGTTGCACGCGGGGTAGGGGGTGCCTGCCTTTGCGTCTGCCGTCTTCAGCATCTGGGTGAAGGACTTCTCGACCGGACTCGGAGGTGTCGGCGGAGGCGGTGGCTCGCCCACTCCGCCACAGGCAAGTGCGAGGCAGCCCCAGAGCGAGACCAGCCCCGCTCGGGTGCTCAGGACTGGGCCTTGACGGCGTACTGCGCATCGAGGGCCTCGGTGGTCACTCCGCCGCCGAACTCCACGTGTACGTGGAAGTCTTCATCGAGGCAGGTGCCGCCGAGCTGACGAGAGATCGCCGCGATCGCGCCGTTGCTTCCCTTTTTGCGGATGTCCACCGCAAAGCCTGTGCCGTGCTTGCTCTTTCCTGCCCCGGCGACGACTTGCGATGCCAAGTTTACGCGATCTTCGCTCGCCGTGTGTTTCGCGGTCTCTGTACTGTTGTAGATGGCGTTCAAATCCCTTTTGGCAGCGGCCAGGGCCGAGTGCCGTGCCCTCACTTGGTCCGGGGTGGAAGTGTCCTCGGTGTCCCCTACGTTGCCGTCATTCAGGTAGCCCGTGCCGGAGGGGGCCAGCCCTTCCAGGGTGGTGCGATGGCCGGCCAGGGTGGCTTTTTGGTCGTCACTCAGCGCGGGCTCGCCCGTCACCGCCGCCATCTCCCTCTCGCTCCAGAGCCAAGCCTCGTAGTGGTAGTTGATCTTCCACTGCTGGGCCGCGTCGCCGAGGTAGCCACCGATGCACTGTGTGCCGGAGGGGTAGTACTTCCAGATCTTGTCCAGAATGGCTGTGGTCAGGCTGTTCTCGACGACCTTCTCACTCACGAATGCGCTGCGCGACTGTACGTTCGCCGGGTCCAATGGCCTCAGTGCCGCTGCGGCTGCTTCGGCCTGCGCCATGGCCTGAATCTGGGCCTGTTGTGCCGTGAGCATTGCGTTCACCGCCGCCGCTCGAGCGGCCTGCTGTTCGTCGCTCGGCGCCAAGCCGAGGGCTTGGCGTGCGCTCAAGATCATCGCCTGGGGATCTGCGCTCTCTCCGATGATGGACTGTGCACTGTCGGGCAGGACCTCCCACAGCAGGCCCCCCAACCCTTGCGCGAGCCCACCGTCCGCGACCTCTGCAGCCGGATCCGCCTCGAGTTCGGCCGCAATGGCCGCCGGCTCATAGGCGCCGATGTCGCTGGTGATCGCTGTGTTCTCGGGAGTGCCGGCGGCGAACTGTTGTCCCTGCGCATCACCGTCTGTCGCCACGAGGGTGCCGTCTGGGTACTGCTCGAAGGTGACCCCGCCACTCCACTCTTTGACGAGGGGATCGCCCTGCGGAGCCGACCCCGGTGGAGGTGCCTGCGCCTGGCCTTCTCCGCTCCCGAGCCCGAGTGCGCCTGACGCCGCCTCCCACAATGCATCGACGCCCGGCATGGCGAAGGCAGCGAGGTAGCCCTCGCTCGCTCCGCTGTCCGCGAGACCCTCTCCGTACACCTCTTGCGACGCGTTCTCGAGTTCGGGAGTCTCGCCTGAACCGGACTGCTGCTGCTGCTGCTGCTGCTGCTGAGCGTCGAGTGACTGTTCCTGCCCCTGTTCGGCAGCCTGAGTTCCCTGCTCTTGGGCTATCTGTGGCGCTTTGCCGGAGCTTTTCCCGCGTTCAGGACGCCGTTCTTTTCCACTGGCCATAGAACCAACCCAGCTAGAGATGAGGGTCCCACAATATTAGCAGACCGAGCCTTCGGCTCGTCTCTGAACCTCAACGTGCATCTACAGTCTTCGCGAGACGTACAAAGGGCTGTCGATACCGTGCACCGGCGAGTCGAGCGCATGTTCCGGAGCCGCGGACTCCTCGATGACGCACCAGGGGAGGACATGGAGCACGAGCCACACGGTCAGCGCCAGTGGAAAAGCAGCTGCAAACGGGATCAGAGGTCCTCCAAAAACTCCTGGAGCATGCTGTAGGTCAGGCCCCAGATGATGTGCCCCTCCCAGTCCCATGCAGGCATCTGCCAGTCACGACCCAGCAGGCGCCACGGTCGGATTGTATCCAGTTTTCCACTGCGCAATTCGCGAATCGGCACCCAGAAGGCCTCGTCGACCTCCCAGTTCAGCTCCAGCGGCGGAACCACAGCTCGAAAGCGAAAAATCACCGGGTCGATTGCCATGCCAGCCCAAGAGCCGTGCTCGAACGTCAGGTGCGCGCCCAAGCGACCGATTGAACGACCGGCTAGGTCCAGCCCGAGCTCTTCACGGGTCTCGCGAATCGCTGTCGACACCGCGTCTTCGCCTGGCTCTGCCCGGCCACCGGGCAAGCTGATGTGACCGGACCAGGGGTCTCCCTCGCGAGCGGCTCGCAGGGTCAGCAGGATCTCGTCGCCGTGTTCACCATCGCGAATCACAATGGCCACCGAAGCCCGGCTGCGCGCGAACAGCCGCCACCGTCTGGCCTTTGCAAAGCCCATCAGCGGACGACGAAGTCCCGAAGTTCGTCCAAGATGCCCTGCCAGTTGGTGTGCAAGATGGCGTTGTGGCCGCCTCGGTCGAACAGGACCAGCTTCTTGCGGTCCCCGCCGCCCCAGGCGTGGTTCAGTACCGCGTGCTCGATGGGAATGATCTCATCGTCCTTGGCATGCATGACCAGCAGCGGACCGGTGTAGGCCGCCAGCTTGGTGCGGTGATCGAGATACTTGTCGGCGGCCTCGCGCAGTTGCTCTTCGGTGGCGTTGAGCTCGGACGCACGCATGCGCATGGCCAGTCGCTGGTGGGGAGCGGCGACACCACTCTCGAGCACCAGTGCGGCGATGTCGGGGTAGCGGCGAGCCGCCTCGATGGCGTAGATGCTGCCCACGCTGCGCCCGTAGATGACAAGCTCGCTGGCGGGACGACCAAGGGCGTCAATGACCGCGCTCACGTCGCTCAGCATGCTGCCCATCTGAGGCACACCGGTGGAGCCGCCGTAGCCGCGGTACTCGACCAGCACCACGTCCAAGCCCATCGCAACCATCGCAACCGCGTAGTCGGTCCGGTAGTCGTTCACGACCTCGCCGTTGCCATGAAAGTGCACAAAGCAACGGGGCGCTCCGGCCTCGTGGCGCCAGCAGTGCAGCACCGCGTCGCCGACATCGACCTCCCACCGACCTGCGTCGGGAACCGGTGAGCGACGCGGAAAGAAGTACCGCGCAGAGATGACGGGGTGGTCCAGCAGCTTGAGCAGCATCAGAAGTGATTCTTGACCAGGTCCTCGCTGTAGCGCGCGATCAACTCGACCAGTGTAAAGCTCATGGCCTCGCCGGCAATGTAGGTGCGGTTGACGCCCTGCAGCGCCTCCATGTCCTCGTAAAAGCCCTGCTTCATGGCGCGGCTGTTCACATGAGGGAAGTACTTCCAGTGCTTGGTCGCAATGATCTCGACCAATTCCCCCTCGAACTCGGGTCGGGCGATGACCTCGCGGATGTGCGCGTGCACAATCTCTTGGTTGGTGTGCTTGTCGCCATAGGCGTAGAACATGAACACGTTGTTCGAGTCGCCCGGGAAGGGCGGGTAGAAGACCGTCGGCTTGCCCGGATTGAACTGCTTGCTGTACGGGAACAAGAAGGTGCTGATGTCGGGCACGCCCTTGAGGACTGCAGCGGTGACGTAGTAGTCGTAGCGCTCGAGCTGGGCGAACAGGCGAAGCTCTTCAGCGGTGGCGTCGAGGAAGGACAGAGCCCGGTCTGGACCGCAGGCCAGCACCAACCGATCGAAGTCCTGAGAGACCGTGTCGCCCTCTGCGGTCGTCCAGGTCGCGTGCACACCGGCATCGTCCCGGGTCACGGTCTTTACGTCGACCGACAGCCGCACGTCGATCTCGAACGCCTCGACCACCTTGACCCACAGGGCGTTGAAGCCGTCGGCGAACACCTTGGTGGTCGTGACCTCTTTGCCCAGGATGGTGTCCACCGCCGCGGTCATGTGCACTTCGTCAAAGAACTTGAGCGCATAGGCCGCCGGCAGCTCGTCCATGATGCCGTAGCCATAGGCGATGAACAGGTTGGCGAACAGCTCGCGGAATGGAGCGAGTCCGCGGCTCTTGAGCCACTTCTTGAAGGGCTTGCGGGCCCCCTTGCCAATGCCTGCGTAGCCGTTTTGTGCGACCCCGGAGCGATTGCGCATGAGGATGTACCACTGCGACAACGCCCGCAGCAGCACCGCCTTGGTGGTCGAGAAGTCGTCCGGGCTGGGCACGGCCTCGTCGGTCAGGGCGATCAAGCGACGCTCGGCCATCGAGATCAGGTCGAGATTCAGGCGCGCCGCGAGAGGGCGAATCGTCTCGTAGCGCGGCGTTGTGAGGTTCGCGCCCATGTCGTAGTTGCGGCCCTTGTAGGCCAAGCTGTGGCACTTTCCGCCAACCTCGGGGGTCTTTTCGACGACAACCACGTGGTTGTAGCCCTTTTCACGCAGGTTCATGGCCATGGTCAGGCCTGCGGCGCCAGCGCCGACAATCAGAACGCGGTCAGAGGTATTGGACTCGGTCATTGAGCTCTCGAACTAGGGGATTTCTTCGCCAAGGCGGTTCCACTGCCGTTTTGCGAGCTCTTTGACCTTTCGGGCCTGAGTCGACGGTGCGCGTTCTTGCGCGATGCGAGCAGCGATGAGGGTGGGCCACGCAATCATGCGATGGCTGATCTCGGTGATGGATGTCTCTTGGTACTTGGCAAGAGAGCTCCAGTCCTCTTCGGCAGCGGCTCGAACGAGCTGCATGGCCAGGTTGGCCCCATGCCGGGTGTGGTGCTCGAGCTGCGAGAGCCGGAACTGAAGCGGCCCGACAATCTCCCAAACCTCGTCGGTGCGACCCTGTTCGGCGACCACCAAGGCCAAGCGCATGCGGGTCTCGCTCTCGCCGTCGTAGCCCAGGGCCTCGTAGCGCGAAATCGCCTTGCGCAGCGCTTCTTCGGCCGCCGGCAGGTCATTGCTGCGCTGGTGTGCCTCGCCGATGCGCTCGAGGGTCTCGGCAATGGACATGGCCATGCCTCGAAGCTCAAAGCCATTGAGGGCCTTTTCGAAGAACTCGAGAGCCGTCTTGGCATCGCCCAGCGCCAGGTGGGCATCGCCGATCAAGCGTGTCGCTCTGGCACCATCGACCTGTTCGCCGGAGCCGATGAACAAGGGACCCGCCATTGTCAGCTGGCTGATGGCCATGGCGTAGGCACCCTTGGCAAAGTGCACCTCACCCAGACCCATCATCGCCTGGGCCATGTGGGTCATGGCGTTGCTGACCGCGGCGATGTCGCGCAGCTGTTCGAATTGTGCAACGGCGTCGTCATGCCGCCCTAGGGCCAGCAGAGCAAGCCCGCGAGCGCGCATGGCGAAGCGAGACGGGCCGCCCCAGTTCTGTTCCAGGGCGCGGGCCAAGGCGCGGTCACTGACTTCGAGGGCGTCATCGGGACGGCCCAGGCGACGCAGCACGCGCTCTTGGGTGGACCACAGCCGCGACCAGCGCTTGTCGCCATCGGGCAGGGCCTCGTCAGTCATGGCCTGTTCGACCGTGTCGAGCAAAGCGAGCGCGGATTCGGGGCCACCGGTGACCAGCCGTCGTTCGACCGCGCCGAGCAGCGGCGCAATGGCGTCTTGGGCCCGGCCTGCCGCCAACAGATGGCGCCCGAGCCGCTCGGCCGGAGCCTGGACCGGCGTGGGTGCGCGGCTCCACAGCATGGTGGCGCACGAGAAGTGGTGGACCTGGATGCGCCCGCCCTCGTCGGCCAAGCGCAAGATCGACTCGCGCAGCATGCCGTGCACAAAGGACCACTCATCAAGGGTGCCCTCGGCCAAGCGCTCGCTCATGAGCTTCTCGACGACGCCGTCGCGAATGGCCTTGTCGCCCTCGTTCACGCCGCCCATGAATCCCGCAGGGTCGTCGCAGGCCTGGTGCCACTCTGCCGCGTTGACGCGGGTGCCGAGCGCCGCCGCCACTTCAAGAAAGCGACCGGCCTTGGGCTCGAAGCCCTCGAGCAGCCGCTCGACACGCTGCCGCCACAGGGCGTGCACATCATCGGGCAGCTTGACCTTGACGCCTTTGGCTAGCTTGAAGCCGTCTTTTCCGACTTCGAGGAGCCCGCGCTCGACCCAGTCGCCCACCAGCTGCACCGCAAACATCGGGTTGCCGCCCGTGCGTTCCTCGATGCGCGCCGCAAGACCTGTGTCCAGCCCCAGCAGACGCTGAATCAGCTCGACCTGGCTGGACTTGGGCAGGCGCCCGAGGCTGAGCTCGGTGATGCCGTCTAGTGCCAGCAGTTTTTCTAGGCCCTTCTGCTCTTCGGGCCGGTCGGCGAGGGCTTCTTCTTGAACCGTCGCCACGAGCAACATCGGCCAGGGGTCTTCTTCGCGGCGGCGCAGGATGTTGCGCATGAGACCGAGTCCGTGCGCTCCCCACTGCACGTCGTCGAGCCAGACGATGGCCGGACGTTCGAGGCACATGCGCTCGACCCCGCGACGGGTCGCTGTGTAGAAGGCGCCTGGATGCGACAGGAACAGGTCCTTCTCTTGAGAGTCCTGCATGATGCGCAGCGGGGTCGCCGGAGACAGCGCCGCCGCGAGCACGGCGATCTCGTCGTCGTCTTCGCAGCCGCGGGCTCGCAGCCACTCTTCGACGCGCTCAAAGACCTCGGGACCACCCAGCTGCAGGGTGCGCAGCTCGGTCTGTCCCATGCGCTGCTGGCCCTCGCCGCCCTCGTTCTGGACGCTGTGGCCGATGAACACCGGGTGCGCGCAGCCAAGCTCTTCGGCGCGCTGACATAGCCACCGCACCAGAGCACTCTTGCCCGCACCGGAGTTGCCGCGAATGAGCACTGCCGCCTGGCGGTTGTTGTCGATGACGTCGACGAGGGTGGACCACAGCCAATCGCGCTCGCGTTCGCGACCGATCAGCGGGATCTGTCGCAGTCCGTACAGACTGACGCCGGCGCCCACAAGCTGCATTGGAGGCGGGTCTGGAACCGCACGGCGCCACGTGTGGGGCGGAGATGGGGCATGCCCGCGGGTCACCAGACCTCGGTCGTCGCGGTTGTTCACCGTCAGCCGCCACTCTTCGGAGAGGGTGATGCTGCTGCGACTGGGTTCGATCTCGAGCACGCCTTCTTCGGAGGTGATCAAGATGGGGAACTCGTCTTCGGTGTCGCCCAGATCGAGCAGCCATGCTGCCGCGTCTGCCGCATGTCGGATGCGCTTGTTGACGTCCTTCTCGAGCAAGGCGAGCAGCCAGTCCTCGACCCCTGCAGGCACCACGCCGCGAGGGACCGGCTTGTCGGGCTCGGTGATGACGTGGGCCGCCAACAGGCTGTGTCCGCGACGGTCACCGTAGGGGAAGCGACGACAGACAATGCGGTAGGCCATGGTGCCGAGGGCATACAGGTCGGTCCACGGTCCGTAGTCCCGCCACAGGCCATTCACCTGTTCTGGGGCCATGTACCGGGGAGTACCGGCGATGTCTTCTTCGGTGCCCGATCGATCGATGTCGCCCGTGGCATGAGCCAGACCAAAGTCGGCGAGCTTGAGGCCGGGCCGCGCATCGTCCTTGGTGGCGATCAGCACGTTGCTGGGCTTGAAGTCGCGATGGATGACACCGTGGGCATGGGCGTGGGCCAAGGCATCGAGCACGGCGAGAAGAACCGCCTTGGCGGCCCGCCAGTCCAGCTTGTCGAGCAGCGGCAACAGCGTGCCACCCGACGCGTACTCCATGGCTAGCCACGGAGCGCCTTCGCGGATCAATCCCTTGCTCAGCAGCCCCACTTCTTGGGGCACGACGCCGTGGTCGAGCACCATGACCACACCGGGATGGTCGAGGGCCGCAGCAGCGCGCACCTCTTTCTTGAACGCCTCGTGTTCGCTGCCGGGAATGACCTTGACCGCAACGGGAATGCCCTGGCCACGGTGCTCGGCCCGCCACACCTGCCCGGACGCGCCGGCGGCGATTGGCTCGAAGAGACGGAAGGGACCCAGGTCAAATGCAGAGGACATCGGATCGGCAGACTAGCAGAATGAGGGGCCTGATCCTGTCCGGCTGGGTCAGGTCGTTGATTTGCCCGGTTCTTTGGCCCGGGGCTTGGCATCCAATCGCTCTGGATGGGCCACCAACCGCCGAAGCTCGGCGGGCACATCGGCCTGGGTCCACACGTCCGCCGCCATGCGTTT
>CAYYHT010000302.1:0-8738 GCA_964471355.1 uncultured Enterobacteriaceae bacterium | reverse complement strand
CGACGGCGAGACGAAGCTCGCCGCTCCTTGGACACTACGGACTCACCCCGCTAGAAGCCGCCGAAGCGCAGGGTGATGCCGGCTTCGGGGCCGTTGAGGGCGTCCGCGGCGGCGCCTGGAACGGGCACGCTGCGGTAGCCGATGTGTGCGGCCAGCTTGGCTCGACGGCTGAGGTTCACCTCGGCGCCCACCTTGGGGACGGCCATGGGCACGATGGACAAGGGGCTGCCGTTGTCCAGCGCGATGGCTTGCCCGATCATCAGGTCGGCCCGTGGGTGGATGAGGCCGCTGTTGCCCATGATCAGGCCGGGCTGCATGCCCGCGACCAGCAGGCTCTTGCCGCCAGGGGTCATCGCGGTGCTGCTGCCCACCATGGCCAAGCTGTAGCGACCGCCCATGAGCATGCCGAGCTCGCCTCCGAAGCTGCCCGAGTCCAGCGGTGTCGCCGCCGAGGTGCCGCTCACGGCCACATAGGTGCCCAGTGCGTGGCGCTGCTTATTGCCCAGCACGGTGGTGACCCGCCGGCGCTTCTGACGCGCATCGCGGCGGCGTTGCTTAGGGCTCTTGCCGTTGTCATCGCACTTGGGACGCAGGGCTTCGCGCATCTTGGCCGTCGCGGTGTTCCACTCCTCCGCACCCTTCTTGGCACCAACCGCGATGCCGGTCGCCGTCCAATCCACGGCGACGCGGAACTCTTTCCATCCGTCCTTGAGCGGAGTCGGCTCGGCCGGGGCAACCGGTGCAGCGGTGGCGACAGGGGCCGCGGGAGGTGCGGGCTCGGCTGCAACTGCGGGCTCGGCAGCCGCCACCGGCTCAGCGGGAGGAGCGGGCTCCGCGGGAGGAGCGGGTTCCGCGGGAGGAGCGGGAGCCGCGGGAGCCGTCTCGGCCGCCTCGACCTCGGGGGTCAGCTCAGCCGTCTTGGTGTCCTCCGACTCGGGAACCGCTTGCGGGACGGCAAAGTCATCGAGGTCGTCCGCCAAAGCGGGTGTGCAAAGAAGCAGGGTAGGCAGAAGCAGCCAGCGCATCGGGATCTCCGGTCGGTCTGCTGCTGAGACACCGGACATCAGTAAATCCGGGAACGAAAGGCCAACGACTTCGCTGACGCATTTCCTCTCAACCGATCGCGCTGGTGTGTCGAACAGGGCGGCATGACACCACTCCGATTCGCCTTGGTCGCAGCCACCCTAGCCGGCTGCCAACCCCAACAAAACGCCTCCACTCCCGGGTTCCCACAGGGCACACCGACCGTGGCAGAGCTCCCATCAGAGATCGACGACGAGCTTGAAAGCACGCCCGCAGGCCCGTGGTCCATCGCTGTGCTTCCCTCCACTCACTACGCAACGCTCGACCGGCCCCAGCTGCTCGAAGGCATGATCGACACGGTGCTCGACCAGCGCGAGTCCCTCAACATCCAGCTCGTCCTGCAGCTGGGCGATCTGACCCCTGCCGCATCGAGCCACCAGTTCGACATCGCGTCCACCAGCTTGGCCCGTCTGCATGGAGACCTTCCCTATGTGATCACCACCGGCGAGCGCGACCTCAACGCCGCGGGCGAGACCTGGGAGTTCAACGAGGCCTTCCACCTGTCCGGCTACGCCAACCAACACAGCTTCAAGCAATCTCGCGAACCACAAAAGCTGGACGACCACGTCTCGGCGATCGAAGTGGGCGGCAGCCCGTGGCTGGTGATGTCGTTGGGCAGCGCGCCGTCAGCAGAAGCCCGAGACTGGGCGGGCAAGCAGCTCGCAGACCACCCGGCCCACCGCTCGATCTTGCTGACCCACGAATACCTCGCCGATGACGACTCTCGGACGCCGGTGGGGCAGGCCATCTGGACCGATGTGGCCTCACAGCACCCGAACCTGACGATGGTGCTGAGCGGAGACGCCCTCGACCCCATGACAGCACGTCACGAGGGCCAGGGCGTCGGAAAGAATCGGGTGCACGAGCTGTCCGCCAACTACGAAAAGCGGGGGCCACAAGCCGACAGCATCGTGCGCATCATGACGGTCTATGAGCAAGACGACCGCATCGACGTGCGGTCGCTCGACACCGTTGCAGGCGTCTGGCTGCAGGGGCACGAGCACGAGTTCCAGCTTGAACTCGAGCCCGCCACTCCCTAGCGAGTCAGGAAGTAGGTGTTCCAGCGCTTGACGATCGCGACGGTGTCGCCGCTGTCGCTCGAAGCCAGCTCGTCGGTGATGCCGGGAGTCGACATCGTGCTGAGAACCTCGCCGGTCCAGCCGTCGATGGTGACCAGCTCGCCACCATTGGCGCGCTCGATCATGACCATGGCCTGTCCGGACGTACCCAGCGCGGTGAGGGCCGTGACCGAGCCATCGAGCTCGACCGTGAAGCGGGTGGCGCCAGCAGATTCGAGGGCGACAAGCTCGGAGCCGCCGGTCGTGGCGGTGTAGAGCACTTCGGCAGCACTGTCCCAGACCGCCAGGTCACCCTGGCCAATCGCAGTGGCGCCGTCGGTGTTGGCGGCGATCACACCTTCGTCGGTGGCGACGAACACGGTGCCGGTTGCGGCATCGGTGGCCATGTCGGACACGCTGGATCCCGGTACCTGAGTCGACGCGTTCACATCGCCCGACCAGTTGACCTCGAGGCCACCCAGGCGCTCAGTGACGCCCACCACGCCGGTATCGACAAACGCCGCATCGACGTAGCCGCCGGTGTCGACGAGATCGCCGGACCAAGCGCCGGGCTCGTAGGTGTACAGGCCCTCTTCGTCCATGACCAAGACGAGCTCGCCGTCAAAGTCAGAGACCTGGTCGTCGCCCCAGGCCACGGACACATCGTCGCCGATCTCTCCGTTGCTGATCGTCACCTCGCAGGTGGCTCCACCCATGCCCGCTTGGGCGGTGGAGTCGCTCTCGAGAATGACCCCTCGAGTCTCGGAATGCAGAGTTCCGCTGTGGGTAAAGGTGCCGGGTGCGCTGCAGCCGGTGGCGGTGGCCAAAACAAGTGCGGTCAAAACAAAACGGTGCATGAGAATGTCCTCCTGACACCACTAGCTGAACGTCCTGTCACCGACCGGGCCATTGCGAGCGATTACTCCCGGCGATGACCCCAGCGCTTGACCAGCTTGCAGGCCACTTCGAGCGGCTTGTCGGCGGACCGCTCCAGCCACTGGGTCGCCTCGGGTCCCAGCTGCCCAGCAGCTGCGGCGGCCCTCACCTCCGCAGCGGTGTCGCACTGCCAGAAAATCTCCAGCAGTTCGGCCTGAACGTGGGCCCAATCAACCTCCATGGACCACCTCCGCGATGCGGCGGAAGTCGGCCCGAAAGGGCTCGTGGGTCGTTGGATCGGCCAGTGTGTCCCCCAATCGCTCAAAGATGACCGCCCGCACGTTCGGGCAGCGCTGCAGCGCTCCTTCTAAAACCGCGATCACCTCGTCGGGAACGGCATGATCGTGGGTGTCTCGCCGGAACTGACCATCCCAGCTGCCACCGCTCACATGAATCTGCCGAACGCGCTGCAAGGGCAGGCTGTCCAGCAGCTCGGACAGCTCAAAGCGGAAGTTGTGCAGCTGGCAGTACAGGTTGTGCACATCGAGCAGCAGAAAGCCATCCACCGGCCGCAGCAAATCGTCGAGGAACCGGCCCTGCTCAAGCACATCACGGCGATTAAAGGCCAGGGCCAGCAGCTCAAGGCCGATGGGAACGCCCGCGGCCTCCTTCAACTTGAGCATGCGCTGTTGGCCCATCTGCACCAGTTGTGGGGTGTAGGGCAGAGGCATGGGGGCCCCTCGACTGAAGCGACCCGCAGTCATCCAGCCAAAGTGCTCGCTGACGTGTTGGTAGCGATTGGTGGCCACCTCGACGCGCAGCTTGTCGAGCCATTGCTGGTGCCGCGGCGTCCACTCGGCCGAGAGCATCGACCAGCTGACTCCGTGGCCCAGCAGTCGGTCATTGTCGCCAAAGTGGTCCAGCAATCCTTGCAGCCAGGCCGGTGGACCTGATCCCCAGGTCGTGTCAAAGCTCCACTCGACCACCTCGACCTCCCCTGCTTCGAGCAGGGGCATGGCGGCGGCCACAAATGGCGGCTCGGTCATCAGTGACAGGCCAACGTGCATCGGCTGCAGTGTCGCTCAGCCCATGCCGCACTCGTCGCAGTCCCAGTCGTCCCAATCGACGATCTCTTCGACGATCGGGGTCTCGACGACCTCAACGATGGGCGTGGCGTTCGCTATCGGCTGCAGACCCGAGGCGACGTCGACGATGGGCGAGGTGCCGGGCTGCGCGACAAGCTCCGGAACAACCTCGGGGGCCAACTCGGGAAGGGTGACAGCTCCATCGGCCAGCGCAGCCGCCGGGGCGGCCAGGGCAAGGGCGAGCAACAGGTGAGTCGGCACGTTCATCGGGATGTCTCCGTGGTTCGCACAGACAACGCCGCAGGGTGCCCGATGCTTACACCCCCAATCAGGCTCGGGATCTGCCCTTCCTTCCCTTCCCTTTGCCCTTGCCCTTCTTCTTGCTCTTCTGTTCCAGGCGGGCCTGCTCGACGACGAGATTCCGGTCGAGGTGGTCGGTACCACAGTGGGTCAGGTACTCGAGGTAGTTGCCCTTGAAGTCATCGACGCCATCGGGGCGAATCTCGAAGATGCGGGTCGCCACTTGCGAGACGAACCAGCGGTCGTGGCTGACCAACAACACGGTGGACTCGGTCTTCTGCAGTGATTTGGCGAGGGCTTCGATGCCCTCGAGATCGAGGTGGTTGGTGGGCTCGTCCAGAATGAGCACGTTGGGCTCTTTGGCTGCAACACCGGCCAGGACCAAGCGTGCGGCCTCGCCACCGGACAGATTCTTGATCTTCTTGTCGGCGTCGTCGCGGCTGAAGAGCACCGATGCGAGCCGGCCGTAGACCTGGCCTAGGTCGGCATCGGGAAGTTGATCCCACAGCCAGCTGCTGACGTTGCCCTCGCCACTTCCGAGTGCGTCGTGGTGGTCCTGCGCGAAGTAGCCAACGTGGGCCTCGTGCCCCCAGCTGACGATGCCATCGTCGAGCTCGATGTCGCCCACCAGCGCCTTGAGCAGGGTGGACTTGCCGATGCCATTGGGGCCGATGATGGCGACGCGGTCGCCGCGGTTGACGGTCAGATCGACGCCCTCGAGCACCTGGTTGTCGCCATAGGCCTTGCTCAGCGAGATGGCCTCGAGAGCCTGTCGGCCACTCGGGCGGCGCTGGGGGAACTTGAAGTTCGGATAACGACGAGAGCTCGGAGCGAGCTTGTCGATGATGATCTTCTCCATGCGCTTCTGGCGGCTGTTTGCCTGTCGGGCTTTGGTCGCCTTGGCCTTGAAGCGAGCGACGAAGGCCTTGTGGTCGGCGATCTCTTTTTCGCGCTTGGAGATCTCTTTCTCGGCCCGCTCACGGGTGTCTGCCTTGAGCCGCTTGAACGCCTCGTAGTTGCCCTTGTACAGCGTGACGCGCTGGTAGTCGACGTCGACGATGTGGGTGGCGACGTTGTCCAGGAAGCGGTGGTCGTGGCTGACGACGATGGCGCAGCCCTTGAAGTTCATCAGGAACTTCTCGAGCCAGCGCAGCGACAGGATGTCGAGGTGGTTGTTCGGCTCGTCGAGCAGCAGCAGATCGGGCGAGCCGGCCAATGTCCTGGCCAGCAGCACACGCAGCTTAAACCCACCGGACAACACCGACAGCGGCTCGTAGTGCTGGGCCGTGGGAATCTGCATGCCCTCGAGAATTTCGGCGGCCTTGGCCTCGAGGGAGTAGCCGTCGAGGCGCAGGATCGTGTCCTCGATCGTGGCGTACTTCTCGGCGTCGAAGTCGTCCTCTGGCCCATCCAGCATCGCCTCTTTGCGGGCCATAGCCGACCAGACTTCCTCGTGGCCCATCATGACCACGTGCAGGATGGGCACGTCCTCGTACTGGAAGTGGTCCTGCTCGAGCACCCCCACCACCGTGCGACGAGGCAGGGTGATGTCCCCCTCGCTGGAGCTCTCTTCACCGGTGAGAATTCGCAGAAAGGTCGATTTGCCCGACCCATTTGCGCCGACGATGCCGTACCGGCTGCCCGCGTGAAACTGCATCGACGCGCCAGTGAACAGGACCTGGCCGCCGAAGTTTTTTCCAAGGTCGGTGACGGTGAGCATGGCCGGTGGATAACGCTCGCATTGGACGTTGGGCCGATCGGTGTCCAAGTGGAGTGCCGGAGACATCATGGCCAAGACCTTTCGCTGTCCCTCATGCGCGCGACTCAACAAGGTTCGACCGGACAAACTGGCGAGCTCGCCCAAGTGTGGGCACTGCAAGACCGACCTGAACACGACAGGCGCACCCATGTACGTGAGCGATCAAGAGCTCACCCGCTTGTTGAAGAGCAGCCCGGTCCCCGTGCTGGTCGACTTCTATGCCGACTGGTGTGGGCCTTGCCGGTCCCTCGGGCCGCATCTGGACAACCTGGGTCGCAACCACGCCGGTGAGCTGATGGTGGTCAAGGTCGACACGCAACAGGACCAGCAACATGCCGGCATGCTCGGTGTGCAGGGTATTCCCGCGCTATTTCTGTACAAAAATGGGCGGGTCGTGGACAAGGCGACGGGCATGGCACCCCTCGCCTTTTGGGAGCGCATGGTCGCGCCTCACCTGTAGGCGGAATCCTATAGGCGAATCAGCCTCGGCCGCAGGGCGGGCACCAGTCGGGGTCGTGCTCGGGCTCGACTTCGACGATGTTGAGCGTCTCGAGAAGGCCATTGAGGGTGTCCACGGGGTGGATATTCTCGGGCATCACCAGCTGTTCGGTCAGCTCGGGAATCATCGATTCGGCGGGGGTCACGTCGACGGCTGGAGTCTCGGCGAGGGTCGGCGCGATGCCGTCTGCGAGGGCAGCGACGGGGGCGGCGAGGGTCAGGGCCAACAGAAGGTGTGCGGGGAGTTTCATGGGGGATGCTCCGTGGTTCGCCGGGGGAACGCAGGCAGTGGCTGATCGCTTACACTCCAGGGGTCACACTCCAGGGGTCAGGATCCTCCCATTCCTATTCGGGTGCGGATGCAAACCGGCCCTGCTAGCTAGGTCAGCAGGGGTCAGGATCCTCCCATTCCTTTTGCGCGACATTCTTACCGCTGCGATTCGGTGCCTGCTAGGCACAAGAGACTCGTGGCTTCCTACTGAATAGGAATGGGAGGATCCTGACCCCTGCTAGACCCCTGCTACGTCGGCCGAGCGAACCGATCCACGCCGGCCACCGAATAGGAATGGGAGGATCCTGACCCCTAATTTGACGGGATCATCGCCGCCGTATAAGGTGTCACCTTACACATGACACTTTGAATGAGGCGCCCTCGTGAGCACAGCTGGAATCCGCATTGGCAAGCTGGTCGAGAAAACCGGTGTAACCCGGGCCACCATCCACCACTACGTCAAAGAGGGCCTTCTGCCCGAGCCCGTCAAGAGCTCGCGCAACATGGCGCTGTACCACCCCGACTGCGTCGAGCGAGTCACGCTCATCAAGAGCCTGCAGAAGACCTACCGACGCAGCTTGTCCGAGGTGAAGAACCTGCTCGATGACGCCGACCAGCACGAGGGGCTTCGCCGCCTGCGCGCGGCCCTCGAAGCCGACGAGTCAGCGCAGCCCCCCGAGTTGCGGTCGGACCGTCCGCGCAATCCCATCACCCGAGCCGACCTGCTGAGCCGCACCGGCCTGGGACCCAAGGACCTCGACGAGCTGGTCAAGCTGGTCGTGGTGACCCCCGACAAGGACGGCAAGTTCACGCCGATGGACGTAGACATCGTCGATGCCCTGGCGCGACTGTCCGAGGCCGGCTTCACCGAGGACGCCGGTTTCCAAGCCCAAGATGCGGTGGTCTACGTCGAGGCCATGCGCGATCTGCTCGCCAAAGAGGCGCAGATCTTCCTGGCCCGTGCGGGTGCCGCAGGCTCCCCTGACCAGCTGGTCGAGATGGCCCGCAAGGGCATCGAGCGCGTCACTCCTCTCATCCTGGCGATTCGCCGCAAGCAACTTCACGAGCTGATCGGCGGAATCCCGACACCACCCTCCCGGAAAAAGACCAAGGGGTAGACATGAGCATCGCCATCGCGGGCGTTGGCGCGGTCCCGGTTCAGCGAAAGTTGGACCGACCGCTAGCGGACACGTGCGCCCAAGTCATCGCAGCTGCCATCGAGGACGGACAGCTTGAGCCCGCCGACATCGACGGCCTCTTCGTCACCCCCTCGGCCATGAGTGGCGAGATGGGCATGATGTGGGCCGCCAACCTCGCGGAGTTCCTCGGCTTCCCCACCCGCCAGTTGATGATGTGCGAGAACGGGGGCATGACGGCCACCGTCACGCTTCGAGCGGCAATGGACGCGGTGGCTCTCGGGCGTTGCAAGGCTGCGGTCGTGCTGGCCAGCGACACCCGCCCGAACATGGACATGAGCCAGTTCGAGAGCTTTATGCGGCGCGTGGTCTACAACTCACTGTCCCTGCACGGCCCCAACAACGGCGTCATGGGCCTGGGCGCACCGGTTCCGATCTACGCGATGAGCCACCAGCGCTACATGCACGAGTACGGCGTCACCGAGGAACAGATCGCGCACATGTCGGTGATCCTGCGGCAACACTCCGCCCACCACCCCTGGGCCCAGTTCCGCAAAGAGGTCACCGTCGACGAGGTGCTGTCCAGCCAGGTCATCTCGCCGCCCATCCACCTGCTGCAGGCTGCCGGCATCTCGGCCGGTGCGGTGGCACTCATCATCACCCCTGGCGACA
>CAYYHT010000301.1:0-8743 GCA_964471355.1 uncultured Enterobacteriaceae bacterium | reverse complement strand
AATGGGTTGATCCCCACTCGCCGACTCGTCGCGCTGTCGTCCGTGCCCCTCGCACTGGCCGCGGGAGCGGTGTGGGTGCCATCCCTGGTGTGGCTGGTCATGCTGCTGGACGTGATCCTGCTGGGCATTGCCCTGGTCGACCTGGCCTTCTCTGGAGGCAAGCTCGAAGCGACCCGCGCGGTGCCCCATGTACAAGCCGTCGGCCGCGGCTTCGACGTCGAACTGACGCTGTTCAACGAGGGAAGTCGCTCCCTCTCCTTCCGCCTCACCGACGACGCGCCCGGAATCACCGAGGGCCTGCCCATTCACGGCACACTCGAGGCTCAGACCGAGGTCAGCTGGACGTACGAGATGCGCATTGACGGCCGCGGTGAGCATCACTTCGGCCCAGTGGTCGTGCGATGGCAGTCCCCGCTCGGTCTGTTCGAGCGGCAGCGAAACCTCTCCATCGAGAGCAAGGTCCGCGTCTATCCAGATTTCGGCCAGCTGCGCCGCTATGGCCTCAAGGCGCCCACCGACGAGCGCCGCCTGCCGGTCCGGGTCCGGCGTCGTCCCGGTGGCGAGAACGAATTCGAGCGCCTGAGGCCGTATGTACAGGGCGATCCCTACAAGCACATCGACTGGCGAGCCACTGCCCGTCGAGGCGAGTTCATCACCCGCGAGTACGGCCAAGAGAGCAATCAGAACGTCATCTTCCTGCTGGATTGCGGGCGCATGATGAGCGCACAAGGCGACCGCCTCACCACCTTCGATCACGCGCTCAATGCCGCGCTGATGATGGGCCACACGGCCCTCAAGCATGGCGACCGCGTTGGACTGCTGGCATTCGACTCGAAGGTGCGCGCCTGGCTGGCTCCCAAGGGCGGCACGCGCTCGGGCACCCGCCTGATTCAAGGCACCTACGACCTGTTCCCGACCATGGAGGAGCCCGACTACGCCCTGGCCTTCCGCCACCTCTCCACGCGCGTCCGGCGCCGAAGCCTGGTGGTGCTGCTGACATCGGTCATCGACGAGGTCAATGGCGAGCTCGCCACCGCCTTGGCCGCCGCTCTTGGCAGCCGGCACCTGCCCATCTCGGTGTGGATTCGCGACCCAGAGATCGACCGTCTGTTGGTGACCCCCACCAAGCGTCCCCATGACCAGTACGCCCGGGCCGCCGCCGCTGAACTGGCCCTGGAGCGAGAGAAGAGCCTGGCTGCACTGCGCAAGCGCGGGGTTCTGGCCATTGACAGCCCTCCAGAGCTTCTCACCACCGAACTGCTGGGCAAGTACTTGGAGATCAAGGCGCGCAGGCTGTTGTAGCCGGAAAGGCGCGCCTATCCACAAGGCATCGGCTACCCTAGGGCCATGTTCTGGCTGTTGCTCAACGTCGCCCTCGCGCTTCAAATCCCAATGACGCCCCAGCAGCGCTTCGACAAGAGCGGGCTGGTCGTGAGCGCCGAGGTGACCAGCACCGAGACCCGCTGGTCCGACGACGCCCTGGGTGGAATCGAAACCAGCATCTGGCTGGCCCCCATCGAGACCCTGAGCGGCCAAGAGCCCGAGGTGCTCGAGGTCGTTCTTGCAGGCGGAGAAATCGACGGAATCCGCGTGGAAGTCGAAGACACCCCCCACCTTGCACTGGACCGTACGTACCTGTTGTTCCTGGTTCAAGATGACCTGGGGCGCTGGATCGTGTTGGGCGGCGAGGCCGGAGCAGTTCGAGTCGATACACCCGGCGGCTCTCCGGGTCCAAGCCTGCACAGCGTGCTCGACGGACTGGGGCTGCAGCCATGATTCCCCTTCTGCTCTCCCTCTTCGCTCCCTCTGCCGACGCATATGAGCTGTCCGAACGCTCCTGGCTATGGCAGGACAACCCGGTCGAAGACCCCTTCGTCATCAACGTGAACACGTTCCCGGGGGTCTACAAACGCAGCGAAGTCGAGGACGGCTGGCTCGAGGGCGCGCGCACTTGGAATGTGCAGGGACAAGCCTTGATTTCGGTGGCGAACGCCGGCACAACTTCGGTGACGCAGTTCGGTGGCGGGCCCGACGGCTCCAACACGGCGATGTGGACGGCGAGTACAGCCGATGGCGCAGTGGCCTTGTCTGCACGCACATTCGTCGACTTCGACATCGTCGACTGCGACGTGCAGTTCTATGGAGCCAACATCGACGGCACAGTCGTGTGGTTCATGGACCCCACCGAGTCCGCACCCAGCGACGAGTTCAACTACCTGTACACAGCGGTCCACGAAATGGGTCACTGCCTGGGTCTGTCGCACTCTGCCGAGACCAACGCCATCATGCGCCCGAGCCAGAGCCCTGGCCTTGGCCCGGGAGACTGGGATCTGACCGCGGACGACATCGCGGGCCTGCAGGAGCGGTACGGAATCTCGGCCGCCGAGCTGTCCCTAGGCGCATTTCAGTACGACCTCGCATCGGAACAGACCCCACCGGGAACCGAGTTCGACCTGTCCATCAACGTCGAGAACATCGGCACAGGAGCCGCGGCAGGGGTCATGGGCCTGCTGACGCAAGCGTCGGGCAGCGAGTGGATTGTGCCCCTGACCACATCGGCCGAGATGGGGAACATCAACCCCGGCTCGTCGACCGGCAGCGTCGAGAGCGCTCTGGTCTACGGCCTCAAGGTGCGGGACGACTGCCTCAATCCCGGCAGTGCGACCTTCGACCTGACCATCACCGACTCACTGGGCAACAGCTGGGAAGACAGCGTCACCATCGATGTGGACTGTCCCGAGCCAGAACGAGAGACCGTCGACGACCTCGACGGAAGCTGGGCACCGGGCTGCAGCAGCTTCGGTGGCGGAACCGGTTGGCTGGCCCTTGGGCTGACACTGTTGCTGACTCGCAGGCGCCGCTGACACACGATCTCACGGACGGTTGACACCGGCTTCTCGGCAGGTGGCTAACTTGGCGGCTTCCTCACGGATTCGGAGTCGACAATGACCGCAACCAGGTCGATCCTGCTCGCAGCCCTTGCACTGGGCGCCCCCGCATGGGCCGGAGACATTCCCGCACCCGGCCTCATCGCCCCGATCGGCCTCGGTGAGGCCGTCGGCGACGGAGTCACCGTACACACCATCTACATCGCCGCCGTCGCCCCTGACGGAACGGCCCTCAAGGGCCTGAAGTTCAAGGGCAAGGCCGCTGCCGGCAAAGTCGGAAAGCCGACCTACCAGGGCCAAGGCGTCTATGCCGTCGACTACTGGGCCGCCGAGGTAAGCGGTGCTGCCACCGACACCATCGCGTTCAAGGGCAAGACCGCCAGCAAGGTCCCGTTTGAATTCGAGCAGTCGATCACGGTGGTTCCGCCCGCACCTGCGGTCATCGCAGCCACCTCATCTCCCGAGCGCCTCACCCTGGGCAAGGTCACCAACGGCACCGTCACATTCAGTGCGACCGGCCCCGGCGGCAAGCCCATCGACGGCTCCGTGCTCAGCGTTCGCACCTCGGCTGGCACCATCAGCGCGCCACAGCCGTCAGGCGGCGGCACCTACACCGCTACCTACTCGGCACCGGACAAGAACTTCCCGCACTTGGGCATCCTGACCTTCGCGGACAAGAACGACCCCACCAACAGCTACGGATACAGCGTGGTGCCCCTCGAGGGGTCGGTCGACTACCCGGTGACCGCCCCCGCCAACTCCATGGTCAAGCTCAAGATCGCCGGCGTCGAATACGGTCCGATCCAGGCGGGCGCGAACGGCAAGGCTGCGGTGCCGGTCATCGTGCCCCCAGGGGTCAACGAGGGCATCCGAATCGTCACCCAGAATGGCGTCACCACTGAAGAGTCGATGAATCTGCGCCTTCCCGAGACGCGACGCATCACCATGCTTCCGCTGCCCTCGGGCATTCCCGCCGATCCCAGCTCGCACATCGCGGTTCGGGCTGTCGTGCTGACTCCCGCCGGCGAGCCAGACACCGACGCCAAGGTCAGCATTACGTCGACCGTTGGTCAGGTCAGCACCGCGGTGCACCAAGGCAACGGCATCTACGCCGCCAATTTCGCACCGACGCTGGGCAATACGACGACCACAGCCACCATCCAGGTGGCGCTTGACGGCTCGTCCAAACAGGTGGACTCCCAGGACATTCGACTCATCCCGACACGCGCTCACCAGACCACCCTTCGCACGGACCCCACCGTGATCGAAGAAGGCATGTCCGGAGCGCAGATCTACGCAACAGTCGCAGCCGCGGACGGCACGGGCCTGCTTCAGCGTGAAGTGGCGTTCAGCGGCCGCGGCGTCGATACCTTCGAGGTCAGCGAGGTCGGCAACGGCGAGTACATGGGCATGGTGGGCGTTCCCTCCGAAGGCTCCTTCGACCTCATCGCCACCGCTCGGGCCAAGGCGTCCGGCAATCCCCTGCGCCACGTGCTTGTGCTGCCCGACCACGACACCGTGCTCTCGGATGGCTCGACTGTGGGCATGTCCATCCTGACCGTCGATGCGCTGGGCTACCCGGTCAAGAAGGTCAACGTGGCGGTCGCAGTCCTCAGTGGCGGCGGCAGCGTGGACCGAAGCGTCACCACAGATGACGGTGGCTGGGCACACATCACCTACACCGCAGGCACCAACGCAGCCGTCGCTGTGGTCGAAGCCAGCGCCGGAGGTCACTTCGGCGCCGGCACCGTGCTGCAGCTTCCCGAAGGCACCGCGAACTTCGACCTGCCGTTCGCCGGCAGCCCCACCAACGTGGCGTTCTCGGACAGCTGGGACGGCGCCATCGGAGTGCTCGCACAGCGCATCGGCGACGCACCGACCGAGGCCCCGGCGGTCGCAGCCGTGCCCCCAACTCCAGAACCCGCCGCAGACGAGCCCGCTGCAGAACCGGCAGCTGAACCGGCCGCAGAGCCCGCCGCAGACGAGGCCGCAGTCGCCGATGCAGCCCCCGCTGAAGAGACCACGGTCGCCGATGCAGCACCCGCTGAAGCCCCAGCAGCCGCTCCTCCTCCGCCGCCGACGGCTCCCGGCACCACCGAGGTCGCACAGACTCCCGCACCCGCACAGCCTGTGCCCGTGTCGTCTGGCAAGGAGTCCACCACCGGTGTTGTGGCGCAGCTTCAGGTCACGTTCTTCCCGGCCAGCCCCGAGCCCGGTCAGTCCGTCATGGTGCGCATCCTCGCGACAGACGCTGCCGGCGACGCGGTCTCGAAAGACGAGCTGGAGTTCATGGCCAACGACGGCAAGTTCGGCGGCGTGAACAACGGCGGATTGGGCGTCTACTCGACCAGCTACACGCTGAGCAAGAAGGCCGAGGGCAGCGCCAAGCTCACCGTCGCGTCATCGAGCGGCGATGTCAGCCAGTTCGTGAAGATTCCCGTCGGCTCGCCCGCGCTGGCCGTCAAGGCACCCAAGCCGCCAAAAGAGACCGCGCCGAAGGTCGCATCCGACGTCGATGTGCCGTGGTTGCGCGTTGGTGCTGGGCCGGTCTTCTCGTCCTATAGCTACCTGCAGAGCCCAGAGACCTCGAACGGCCCGCTCATGCCGCAGCCTCTTCAAGTGGGCGGTACCGGCCAGCCCAATGGCAGCGCCGCCGGCCTTGCGCTCAGCGCCACCGGCTGGATGCAGGACGTCCCCTACGTCGGTTTCCACGTGGGAGCGAGCAGCCAACGCTACGGCATCACGGTGCCGCAGTTCAACGGACAGGTCGCCTGGGACTGGCTGATCAACGTCGAGATTGACGCCAAGGGTCGGTACTACTTCGACAGCGACGGCATGCGGTTCCACGTCGGAGCCAACGCCGGCTTCCGCTACAACGACTTCCTGATGTTCCAGGGCTCACTCGAGAACAACACCGTCAGCTACAACACACTCGGTGTGCCCGCGCTGGGAATTGGCGGTGAGATTGGCGCCGAGATTGGCAAGGCGCACGCCACCGCAGTCATCACCGAGAGCCTCGCCTACTTCTCGCTGCCCTACGGGACCGGAGTGAACTTCAACGCCGGCTACGCCGTCAGCGATGAGATGTACGTCGAAGCCGGAATGACCAGCCTGACCCGCTCTCTGGACATCATTGGCCGCAACAGCGGCAACCTGATGGGCAACGTGTCGGACAGCCAGCTCGGCGTCCGCGTCGGCGCCGGCTACGCGTTCTAGCACTGGTCGATCAGCGCCATGCCGATGTCCCCGAGAGCACCACCCGACCGCCGTTCGGGAACGGCCGGGATGCTAAGGGCAGCGCCCTTAGTAGGGAGCGCAGCGACCGCCCAATATTGGTCCTCTAGATGTGAATCTTCCAGTCGATGGCGCCGTTGGGGCGGTCCATGACCACAATTCCCTTGGCCACCAGCTCGTCGCGAATCGCGTCGGCAGCAGCCCAGTCCTTTGCCGTGCGGGCGGCGTGGCGGTCGTCGAGCAACGCTTCGACAGCCTCGCGGGACAGGCCCATGGCGGGAAGACGCTTTTCTTTGACGTCGTCCTGGAAGCCGTCGGTCGTCATCTGGAACAGGCCAACGGCATCGCCAAAGTGCGCGAGCGCTTCAAGCGCAGGAGCCACAACCGGCCCTCCGCGCTTGCTGGCCTTCTTGTGATTCGACATGCGGTTGATGCAGCGAACCAACTCGAACACATGGCCTAGGGCCATCGCGCTGTTGAAGTCGTCGTCCATCGCCTCGTGCACGCGCTTGTTGAGGCCACGCCCCAGCTCGAGCACCTTGATGGCATCGGCCCCCAGGGACTCGGCGACCTGTTCGGCGGGCTCGGCACCCATCATCTGGTCGGCCACTTCAATGGCGTCGTAGATGCGGGCGAGCATGCCCAGGGCCTCGGGAAGCGCGTGTTCGTCCCACGGAAGCGGTGAGCGGTAGTGATTCTGCAGGTAGTACAGGCGAATGGCTTCGGCGGGAAACAGCTTGAGCAGATCCACGATGTTGAAGGCGTTGCCCTCGGACTTGCCCATCTTGGCGCCCGTCGACATCACAAGCAGCCCGTTGTGCATCCAGTAGGTGCTGAAAGGCTTGCAGCCCGTGCCGCACTCGGACTGGGCGACCTCGTTTTCGTGGTGCGGGAACACCAGATCGAGTCCGCCACCGTGAATGTCGATGCGGTCGCCGAGCTCTTTGCGGGCCATCGCCGAGCACTCGATATGCCAACCGGGTCGGCCCTTTCCCCATGGGCTGTCCCATGAAGGCTCGCCCGGCTTGGCGCACTTCCACAGCGCGAAGTCAGGCGCCGCGCGCTTGTCGCCGATGTCGGCGCTGCCGCGAAGCTCGTCGACCTTTTGGCCGGACAGCTTGCCGTAGTCAGCATCGGAAGCGACGTCGAAGTAGACCGAACCACCGGCCTCGTAGCCGTGGCCGTTGTCGACGATCTTGCTGATCAAATCGATGATGTCGGGAATCGAAGTCGACACCCGCGGCTCGACCGAGGGAGGCAGCAGACCGAGGTCTTTGGCGTCGCGGTGGAACGCATCGATGTAGCGCTGCGCATAGGCGATGGAGTCCTCGCCGGTCTCGGCAGCGCGCAGGATGATCTTGTCGTCCACATCGGTGAAGTTGCGCACAAAGCGCACTTCCCAGCCGCGATGGCGCAGGTAGCGCACCACCACGTCAAACCAAACCATGGCGCGCGCGTGGCCCGCATGGCACTCGTCATAGACGGTCATGCCGCAGACGTAGAGGCTGACCTTGCCAGGTTCGATGGACTCGAAGTCCTCGACCTTGCGAGTCAGGGTGTTGTACAGCCGGAAGGGGTGGGCCATAGCGGCTCCTACTCGATCTTGAAGATCTCTTCGAGCTCGTCTTTAACGATGGTCTCGTCCACGTCTTTGGCAACCGCAACTTCTTGCACGATCAAGCCATGGGCCTGGTCGTACATCTTGCGCTCGCCAAAGGACAAGGTCTTGTTGTGCCGCAAGCGAGCCAGATCGCGCAGAACCGTGGCCACCTCAAGGGGGTCTCCGGTCTTGATCTTGCTCATGTACTCGCGGTACCGGCGGTTCCAAGTCTGCTTGTCCATCGGAGTGTCGCGATCGCGCAGCACGTCGTAGATCTTGTCTACGGCCTGTACGGGAATCACCTCGCGCATGCCGATGGCATCTGCGTTTCCGACGGGGACTTTGATGGTCATGCCGTTGTCGAGAATCTTGAGGACGTACAGCTCATAGACCTGTCCCTCCATCTCGAGGCTCTGAATCTCTTTGATGACGCCGACCCCGTGTGCGGGGTAAACGGCTTTCTCACCGACGTTGAAGGGCATTCTGCTCCTGGCAACCGAGGCCACGACCCGGGTTGCTGCATAGAAGCGGCACCCTAGCCGATCCATGCTCAAATTTCAAGGCGTCATAATCGCCCTAGAACGCCCGTTTTGGGCCACACCCTCTGAACGAGGAATGTGCTGCCCTGCCGGAAGCTCAAGGCTGCGGGGATTTCTGTTCGGGAGGAATCCGGCAAACGACGGCTGTGACGGGACCCGTGCGCTTGCCCCGCATCTTGATCTCCACGGACTTCACAGCGCTCTCTTGCCGTTCGAACTCCAGGTAATAGCGTCCGGTGGGGTTTCGAAGGCGCTTCACCGGCCGGAACTCGTAGCGGTCGATCTTGCGGTTGGCTCGCATGGCCGTCACGTCAAAATGACGCTCGCCACCGGGGAAGTCGATCTGCACATAGTCGACGCCCCAGACCTTATCGAACAGCACCGTGGCGCCTTGTTTGGCCGCGAATGTCTGGGTTCGCATCACGTTCTCGGGTGCGCACCCACCGCCTACCGCGGGCAGGATCTCGCGGAATCGCTGGGGC
>CAYYHT010000300.1:7277-8764 GCA_964471355.1 uncultured Enterobacteriaceae bacterium | reverse complement strand
AGGACTGCAACGACGCCGACGCCAACGTGAACCCCGCGGCCTCTGAAGTGTGCAACGACGTCGACGACAACTGCGACGGCGACACAGACGACTTCCCCACCGATGCCACAACTTGGTACGGAGATGCCGACGGTGACGGATTCGGTGCCAACCTCACCGTCGAGGCATGCGACCAGCCCGCAGGCTTCGTCGACAACAACACCGACTGCGACGACGCGAACCCATTGGTCATGCCCGGTGCCACCGAAGCGTGCGACGGCTGGGACACAGACTGCGACGGCACCCTTCCCGCTGAAGAGCTCGACGTCGACGCCGACGGCACTTCCACCTGTGCCGGAGACTGCGACGACGACGATCCCGTATTCCACCCGGGCGCCACCGAGGCGGACTGCACCGACCCCGCTGACTACAACTGCGACGGCGTCTCCGTCTACGCGGACGCCGACGGGGATGGCACGCCGGCCTGCGAAGACTGCGACGACCTCGACATCGCCGCCCACCCCGGCGCCGAAGAGCTCTGCAATGACATCGACGACGACTGCGACGGGGACATCGACGACTTCGCCACCGATGCGGCCACTTGGTATGGCGACGGGGATGGAGACGGATTCGGCGCCAACCTAGCGGTGGTGGCTTGTGACCAGCCTGTCGGCTTCGTCGCGGACGGCACCGACTGCGATGACGGCGACGCCGGCGCAAATCCGGGAGCCACCGAGACCTGTGACGGTGTGGACAACGACTGTGACGGCAGCATTCCCACCGACGAAGCAGACGCCGACGACGACGGTTTTTCAACCTGCCAAGCAGATTGTGACGATGCCGACCCCACATCGAACCCCTCAGCGGTCGAGATCTGTGACGGAGCAGACAACGACTGCGACACTGTCATCGATGCGGGCGCCGTCGATGAGATCAGCTGGTACGACGACGCAGACAGCGACGGCTGGGGCGACACCAGCTCGTTGGCCATCGGGTGCACACAACCTTCCGGCACGGTCGCCATCGGCGGCGATTGCGATGACACCACGCCGGCCATCAGCCCCGTCGCATTCGAGCGATGCGATGCCACGGACTGGAACTGCGACGGCGACGACGAATTTGGGGCCGTGGACGCAACTCGTTGGTACGACGACACCGACGGCGACGGATTCGGCGACCTGGCCGAGGTGCAGTGGGCATGCTCTGCACCCAGCGGCACTGTCGCCGACAGCACGGACTGCGACGATTCCTCTGCCATGGCCTACCCCAACTCCCGGGTCACAGAAGTCCCGGGGGACGGCATCGACAACGACTGCGACGGCAACGACTTCTGCACCGACATGGACTGCGATGGCCTGCCCGATGCCCTGTTTGGCGGCTACTACAGCGGGTCGAGCTACGTCGCGACCGATCTGGCCGACTGGCTCGGCAGCCGCGGGATGACACACATCCCGGCGCGCCATATCATCCCCAGACCCAGGGCAAGATCGAGCGCTGGCACCAGACGC
>CAYYHT010000300.1:0-7267 GCA_964471355.1 uncultured Enterobacteriaceae bacterium | reverse complement strand
CAGCGCGACTGCGATGTCGGCAAGCGGCTTTGCTGCGGGACCGAGCTTCAGGTCGGACGGCACGCTGCAGACCTTCGGCTCGGCGGACTTCAACGGCGATGGCTTCCAGGACCTGCCGATTCCGTTCCACCGAGATGGCGACTACAACACGGCCTCGAGGCTGTACTACGGGCCCGACTACACCACCTATGACAGCTTCAACACCGACGGTGCCATCGGCGGCTGCATCGGCGACTTCAATGCCGATGGGCTGACGGACTTCGCGTTCGCCAACTACTACAACGGCAGCAGCTACAACGTCAGCTCATCGGTCTACTACAACAGCATCACAGGTATCCAGACCAGCCCCGGCGCCAGCCTGCCAACGCACGGCAGCTATGACTGCTCCACTGCCGACCTCGACGGCGATGGCTTCTTGGACCTCGTCTTTCCCAACTACTACGACGGCAGCACACGCGTCATCGACTCCTACATCTACTGGGGCTCGAGCAGCGGCTTCTCGGTCGGTGACCGCACCGACCTGCCAACGATCGGCGCCGAGGATGCGCGCATCGCAGACCTGAACAACGACGGAGACCTCGACATCGTCTTCGGCTCGTACCGAGACGACTCGGACTACTGCGCGACCGCCTATGTCTACTGGGGTTCTGGGTCTGGCCGCTTCTCGGCTGGCGACCGGACCGGGCTGCCGGTGTGCGGCGTTGAGCACGTGTCGGTGGCGGACCTCGACCTCGACGGGTGGGACGACCTTCTGATGTCCTCGCACTACGACGGCAACTACCCGACGGACTCCTACATCTACTGGGGGAGCGCCGCGGGCTACTCCACCTCTGACCGCACGTCGCTGTACAGCAACGGAGCGGGCGGAGCCATGAGCGTCACCGACGTAAACGGAGACGGGCGCCCAGATGTCGTGGTGGGCGGCTACTCAAACGGCAGCACCAACCTGACAGACGCGTATGTGTACTACGGACCGAGCTTCATCTCGCGTACGGCGCTGCCCGTGTATGGCAATCGATGGGGCGTCGACGCCAAGGACATGGACGGAGACGGCTATGGCGACATCCTGCTGGCCGGCTACCACTACAACGGGTGGGGCAACCAGACCTACAGCCGCATCTACTGGGGTGGTCCAGCCGGTGCGAATGCAAATGTCTACGACCAATACGCGGTGATGGGGGCCCACGGCGGTCAGATCATCCCGTCCCAAACCCACGGCTCTGGCCCGATCACGGACTGGTAGCCCCGCACATTCTCGTCATCGATTGCCACGGCCGCAGCGTCCTTCCTTGACGCATCGGAGCGGCTAGTTATCGGTCTGCGCCTCATCTCACGGAGACGCAGACACCATGATCGAGGTCCGCAACCTCACTCGGTATTACGGCGATTTCGCGGCTGTTCAAGACGTTAGCTTCTCGGTGGACAAAGGCCAGATCGTTGGCCTGCTAGGCCTCAACGGCGCTGGCAAGAGCACGACGCTCAAGGTCCTCGCCGGATTGCTTCGACCCAGCAGTGGCGTGGTCACCATCGACGGAGTGGACATCGCGAATGCCGATGACTCGCTGAAAAAGTCCATCGGCTACCTGCCCGAGAGCCCCCCGCTGTACACCGACATGACGGTCACGTCGTTCATCAAATACGTCGGTCAGCTCAAGGGATTGTCGGGCTCTGAGATCGACAAGCGCATGGCTGGCGTCATCGAACAGGCGGCGCTGCAGGGCCGAGAGCACCAAGTGATTGGCACGCTCTCTCACGGCTACCGCAAGCGTGTGGGCATCGCCCAGGCCATCATTCACGACCCCAAGCTGGTCATTCTCGACGAGCCCATCAGCGGCCTCGACCCCAAGCAGATCAAAGAGATGCGGCAGGTTGTGCGCAACCTCGGCGAAGGCCGGGTCGTCATTCTGAGCAGCCACATCTTGGGCGAGATCAGCCAGACCTGTGACCGAATCGTCGTGCTGCACGACGGCGCCATGGTCGCCCAAGGCACCGAAGAAGAGCTCGCAAAGCGCCTGGGCGACGCCCGCTTGGTGCTGACCGTTCGCGGCGAGGCCGACAAGTTCGAGGCCTGGCTCAAGCTACACCCGCTGGTCGACCGCATGGTCCCGCGCCCCGTGACCCCTCCCTACGCTTCCGCGATGGTGGACCTGGACGGCGACACCCGCGAGCAACTGCTCTCTGACCTGATCGCCGCCGGCTTCGGCCTGCGTCTGGTCGAGGTCCCCGACACCGAGCTCGAAGAGATCTTCCTGGGCCTGACCCGGGACGAGGTGCCCTCATGAGAAATATCCTCTCCATAGTGTCGGTCGCTTCGCTCCCTCGAAAGGGCGCCGCCCCTTCAACCCCGGCCCGGCTGCCCGGGCACGAGGTGCCCTCATGAGAAACATCCTCCTGATTGCGCGACGGGACCTGTCGGGCTTTATGCACGGCTTTGGCGGCTACGCGATTGTCGCGGCCGTTCTGGCCATCGACGGACTGCTGTTCAACGCGTTCGCGATGGGCAGCACCGCCAAGTACAGCCACGACGTGCTGCGCGACTTCTTCTATATCTGCAGCGGCACCACCATGATCGCCTCGGTCATGCTGACCATGCCCTCGTTCGCCGAAGAGCGCGCTCGCGGCACCGACGTGCTGCTGTCCACCTCACCCGTGCGCGACGGCGAGATTGTGCTGGGCAAGTACTTGGCCAGCTACACCATGCTGTCCGTGCTGACTCTGCTGACCTTCTACATGCCCCTATTGGTCATGTACAACGGCAAGGTCAGCGCCGCGCATATCGTCGTGGGCTACCTCGGATTGTTCGGCCTCGGCGCGGCAACCACCGCCATCGGCGTGTTCACCAGCAGCTTGGTTCGCAACCAGTTCGCCGCAGGCCTGCTGGCCGGCGTCGGCGTGGTCAGCCTGCTCATCTGCTGGCTGCTGGCCGAGATTGTCGAGGCACCGCTCACCGATGTGGTCTCGTACATGAGCCTGTTCGACAAGCACTTCCTGCCCTTCCAAGAGGGCCGACTGCTGCTGACCGGACTGGTCTACTACAGCAGCGTCTCGGCGTTGTTCCTGTGGTTCACGACCAAGGTCGTTGAAGGCCGGAGGCTCTCATGATCAGCACCCTGATGAAGGCGCTTCTTCAGCTTGGCGGCGTCCGTGGCCTGATGGACGAAGGCATCCCCACCCTGTCCCCGCCCACCGTTGCGTGGTTCTTTGGCGCCGCGTTTGTGTACGCGGGCCAGCGCATTTGGTTCGATGGCGCCCTCGAGTGGCCGATCACCGGACTGGGCCTGCTCATGGTCTTCGGCGTCATTGGCCTGGCATTCGCCGGCCGCACCGCAGAGACCGATCCGGGCCGCACGCATAGCCGAACCGTCTATGCCGGGGCGGGCGCAATCGGCCTCGTCGCCATCACCATGTACTTCACCACCCTCGACGGCTTCTCAATGGGCGTGCTCGGCTTCGACGAAGCTGGACGCGACCGCTGGTACGGCGCCGTGACAGTGATCTACTTGGTCACCTGGGTCTGCAGCACCTTCACCCTCGTGTTCGCCGACCGCGCGCTCGCCAAGCACCCCAAGGTGCTGCCGGTCGAGGTCTCCAGCCGCAGCATGTACAGCGGCCTGGCCACCGGCTTGGCGCTTTGCCTGATCTTCCCGGTCAACTACCTCGCCAACAGCAACGGCTTTGAGTACGACTACGCCTACTTCCGCACCACCAAGGCCGGCTCATCGACGCTGGCCGTGGTGCGCAGCCTGCCCGAGCCCGTGCACGCCACCTTGTTCTACACCGCCAGCAATGACGTCAAAGAGCAGCTGGTTCCGTACTTCCGCAGCCTGCAAGACGCGTCCGATGGCCAGTTCACCTATGAAGTGGTCGACCAGGCCATGGTGCCTGACAAGGCCGAAGAGCTGAAGATCCGCGACAACGGCTACATCTCGTTCGCGCAAGGCGACAACAGCGAGAAGTTCAAGGTCGGCACCGACATTGATCGGGCCAAGCGCGACCTCAAGAAGCTCGACGGCACCGTCCAGAAGCACCTGCTCAAGCTCGCAAAGGGCAAGCGCACTGCGTACATGCTGACTGGCCACGGCGAGGCTTCGGCACGCACCAAGGACAACCCCACCCGCAAGCTGAACTCCTTCAAGAAGCTCATGCAAGAGCTCAACTACAAGGTCAAGGACTTCGCGGTCTCCGATGGCTCTGCTGACGCGGTTCCCGACGAAGCCGGCTTGGTGATTGTCGCTGGCCCCATGCACAGCCTGCTGCCCGAAGAACTCGAAGCTCTGGGCACCTACCTCGACGGTGGCGGCCGGCTGCTCATCCTATCCGACCCGATTCTCAAGCCGCGACCCGGCGAGGATCCCCAGCCCATGGCCAGCCTGCTGCAAGACAAGCTCGGCCTGACCATCAACCCCAAGCCGCTGATGAACAAGACCAAGTTCTATCCGCAGCGGCGTGGCAAGTACGACCGGGTACTGCTGCACAGCAATCGCTACGGCAGCCACGCGTCGGTCAAGACGCTGTCGCGCAACAGCAGCCAGTTGCACGTGCTCATGCCCACCGTCAGCGGCATCGAAAAGACGGACAACCAGCCCGGCAAGGTCAGCACGCTCATTCGCAGCTACCCGGACACTTGGGCTGACGAGAACATGAACTTCGAGCGCGACAAGGACGAGGCCGCCAAGGTCTGGGACCTGGCTGTCGCGGTCGAGGGCGGCGAAGGCGAGACCGAGTGGCGCGCCATCGTGGTCGGCGACGTCAACCTGTTCAGCGACCTGTCCTTCTCGGTCAGCCTGGGCAACAAGGTCTTTGCGGCCGATGCCGTGCGCTGGGTCGTTTGATTTGTGAATGTTACCGCCACCACCGAGAACGAAGAAGACGTGAAGATTCAGCACACCCGCGACGAGGACATCAAGTGGTTCTACGGAACCGTTGCCCTCTTCCCGACGCTCATCTTGCTGCTGGGCCTCGTGCTCGTGCGCATCCGGAGGCGAGCATGAAACAGGTTGGCATCCTGGGCGGCCTGCTGGCCGTCACCCTGATTGGCTCCTACATGGCGTGGACCGCTGACGACAGCGGTACGGTCGAGGCCGGAAGCGACGCCGCAATGGTCTACAACGCCAAAGCAAGCGACCTCACCGGCCTGGTCTGGAAGTCTGAGAAGCTCACGGTCAGCCTCGAGCGCAAGAGCGACGAGCGCGGCGACTACACCTGGGTCTCGGTATCCGAACAGGTCGAGATCCCGGCCGAGCCCGTCCCAGAGCCCGAAGTGCCCGAGCCCATCGAAGGCGAAGAGGGAACATCCGAGCCCGCTGACGGCGAAGAGCCCGCCGAGCCCGAAGAGCCCCCCACACCTGCCGAGCCCGAGTACGAGACCACCACCACGGTGTTCTTGGGCAACAAGGCAGCGGGTGAGCTGTGGGACAAGTTCGCTCCACTGATGGCCCTGCGCAAGCTCGACGACGTGGACTCCACAAGCGCCGTGTTCGGCTTCGAGGACTCGACCACCAGCTTGGACATCGCCCGACGCAGTGGACCGCTGTCCCTGGTGGTCGGTGGCGAGACCTACGGCACCAAAGACCGCTACATCCAGAGCGAAGGCAGCGTCTTCCTGCTCGACGACGCGACCCTGCGCCCACTCGAGTTTGGCAAGACCCGCTTGGTCGAGCGCAACTTGGTCCCGGTCAAGAGCAAGGACACCCTCAAAGTGGGCGTCAAGGCCGGCGCGACATCGGTCGCGTTTAGCCACCAGAACAAAGACGATCCCGCAGCGGCCTTCTGGGCGCGCGAAGACTCCCCCAAGACCGCTGACGATGCGGCGGGCGACTGGATCGACAAGCTGTTCCGCATGCGCGTACAGAACTACGAGGACAGCGAGATCGCGGCGACGCTCGAGCCTGTGCTGACCTACACGATCGCGACCAATAGCGAAGTGTGGACGGTCGAGGTGCTGCGCGAGACCAACGCCATCAGCCCCGAGTTCTATGCCCGCACCGAGTACAACCGCTCGCTGGTCAAGCTGACCAAGAGCCTCGCCGGCGAAGTGGTGGCAGACGTCGACATCGTGCTGGGCGCACCGCCCGAGGGCGACGACGAACAAGCCCCATAGGGCATTGTGAACCGAGATCGCTGGGGCGAAGCAACGCTCGCCCCGCGCGGTCTACATGCTCAGGACTTTGACCACGACGACGGTGACATTGTCTTCGCCGCCCGCTCGCAACGCTTCGTCGGACAGCACTTGCGCCAGATCGTCGAACGGTGTGTCGGTGATCAGGCGGCAAATATCGTCGTCCGTGAGCGGATCGGTCAGGCCATCGCTGCACAGAATGAAGATGTCGTCGGTCTCGACCACGCGCGTGGTGGTGTCGGGCTCGACCGGCCCGTGGAAGCCCACAGACTGGGTCAAGATGTGCTTGTGCGGCACCAGGCGAGCCAGCTCGGGAGTCAGGCGCCCCGCGTCGATCTCTTGCTGGACGACCGTGTGGTCCCGAGTCAGACGTGTAAACCGGCCGCCGCGGTACAGATAGGCGCGGCTGTCGCCGACGTGTGCGAGATGTGCATTCTCGCCATCGAGCACCAAGACAACGAGTGTTGTGCCCATGCCCCGAGTCTCGGGCTTGGAATCAGACTCACGACGAATGCGGACCGACGCCTGATTCATGGCGTAGCGCATGCGCTCGCGCAAGATGTCAGAGTCGTCCTGGGGATCGACGTCGCGCACCAGGCGCGTCTCGTCCGGATCTTCTCCGACGGTCAGCACCTCGTGAGCCGTATCGACGGCCATTTGACTGGCCACCTCGCCGGCGGCGTGGCCCCCCATTCCATCAGCGAGCAGGTAGACGTGCTTCTCCATGTCGATGAGAAGGTTGTCCTCGTTGTGCTCCCGGACCGGACCCGTATCGGTATGCCCGTAAGCTTCTACCTCCATGGACAGCTCTCCTTATCGAGCCCGCGGACGGGCAAGAGCTGCACTATAGTGTGCGCAATCCGACCTAGTACAGACTGGAGGGCATGTGCACCGCAGGAGCGGTGGGCATCAGGGCTCTGACCGAGGCGATCGAGAGATCGGCGGCCTCGCCGGGGTCCCGCAAACAGGCGATGCGGTGGGGGCCTACGAGGTGCTCCGACCCATTGCACGCGGGGGTATGGCCACGGTTTTTGCCGTGCGCGATACCCGCGATGATTCCGTGTGCGCCATGAAAGTGCTGTTGCCGATGGCGCATGAGGAGGAAGCGGCCAGTCGTTTTCGACGAGAGTTCCGCTCGCTGTCGCGACT
>CAYYHT010000299.1:0-8806 GCA_964471355.1 uncultured Enterobacteriaceae bacterium | reverse complement strand
ACTGGCTGCTCGACGCGGACGGCGGCGCCATCGAGGCTTCAAACAACGGCGCGATCCTGATCGATGGCTCCACCTTCGAGAACAACTACGCCCGGCGCTGGGGCGGTGCGGTGCGCATCGGGCAGAGTCCACAGGCATCGCAACCCGTCGACGCCATCCGCAACTCGACATTCAGCGACAACATCTCGGACGCGGGCGCCGGCACCATCAGCCAGCAAGGAAACCGCGATGTCGTCATCGAAGACACGACCATCGACGGCTCTGTGGGGGGCACCGCCGGGGCCATCGAGAACTACCAGGCCGGCGACCTCACCCTCACCCGCGTGACCATCACCGACTCGACGGCAGGGGGCGATGGCGGCGCAGTGCAAGTGACCGGCGCAGGCAATCTCACGCTCACCGCCAGCGTCATCGATCGCGCTACCACGCCGGCAAGCGGCGGCGCGATCAACGTCTGGAACAGCGGCGATGTGAGCATCGCTGGCTCAACCATCAGCAACTGTGCGGCGGGCAACCAGGGCGGTGGACTGCGCGTCTACAACTCCGGCCGAATTGGCATCTTCGATTCCACCATCGAGGACAACACATCGGCATCCGGCGGCGGCGCGATCAACGCCGGCTATGCCGACAACCTGGGCACCACGCACCAGGTCCGAATCGAACGCAGCACATTTCAGCGCAACACAGCCGGTGACTGGCACGGCGGACACATCCGCATCAACGTCGCCACCACCTTCACCGGCCTTGGCAACCGCTTGTTCGACGGCAAGACCGCCGACCGCGGCGGTGCGCTGATGCTCGAGAACCTCGCCGACATCGAGCTGCGCCGGAACATCTTTTGCGCCAACGAGACCACCGATTCGTCCAACACCGCGTCTGACGGCGGCGGCGTCGCGATCGTCGGTGCGCTGAACGAAGCCATCATCACCAACAACGTGTTCGCCGCCAACTCGACGATCGATGACGGCGGGGCGCTCTACATCGACACGAGTACCGCGCGAGTCCTGCACAACACGTTCATCGACAACCACACCCTGACGTCAGTGGGCGGTGGCTCTGCGATCGGCTCATATGAGCCAGGAGCCGTGGTCACAGCGGTCGGCAACATTGCGACCTTGAACACCAGCCCCGGAAGCATCGACACCTTCCACGCCGCTGTCGGCGGTACCGGCACCAACCAGAGCACGCTGTTCTACCTCAACGACAGCGACATCACCGGAAGCTGGATCAACCTGTCGAGCGCCACCGGCGACCCGGGCATTGCCGGCTACAGCGCCGATGGAGACTGCTCCAACGACGACTACTGGGCCAACGGCGATCTGGCGGTCGATGCCGCCGGAGCAGCGGGAGCTGTCGACCTCGACGGCAGCGTGGGCGATCTGGGCGCTCAAGGCGGACCCGAAGCCCCGATGAGCCTGTGGGACCAGGACGCAGACGGATCCTGGCGCCACGACGACTGCGACGACTTGGACCCGAACGTCTCACCGCTTGTGAGCGAGATCTGCAACGGCATTGACGACGACTGCGATGGCACCGTCGACGAAGGGGGCAGCAGCACCTGGTTCATCGATGGCGATGGCGACGGCTTTGGCTCGGACGCCACCACGTTGGTCCAGTGCAGCCAACCCGCCGGATACGTCTCAAACGATTCGGACTGCGACGACTCCGATGACCTTATCGGCGCCCTTTTAGACTGGCACCGAGACGCGGATGGCGATGGCTTCGGGCAGTCCGCTGTCGCCCAGACCGCCTGCGTGCAGCCGGCGGGCCATGTGCTCGATGGCACCGACTGCAACGACGCCAACTCAGCGGCCTATCCCGGAGCAGAGTGGTTCCCAGACACCGACTCTGACGGGTTCGGCGACGATCTGAAGGGCGTTCTGCAGTGCGACCGGCCGGGCGCCTACATCGCACAGGGAGGGGACTGCGACGACTCCAACGGCGCGATCAATCCAACGTCGGAATGGTACGCAGATGCAGATGGAGACGGATTTGGCAGCGCGGCCTTTCCCTTTCCCTCCGCGCAGTGCGAGCAGCCCCCGGGCAACGTGCTGAACGACGATGACTGCGACGACACCGACGGCTCGCTGCACCCGGACACGGTCTGGTACCGAGATGACGACGCAGACGGATTCGGTGGCTCGACCGCCACGGTGCAATGCACTCACCCGGGAAGCGGCTGGGTGGCCAACAACTTCGACTGCGACGACACCGACGGCACCATTGTGCCCACCGACTGGTACTACGCGGACACCGATGCGGACGGGTTCGGCAACCCGGACCAGGGGGTTGAGTCATGCTCTCTGCCCAGCGGCTACGTCGTCGACGACACAGACTGCGACGACACAAACGGGGCCGTCCACCCGGACGCGGTCTGGTACACCGACGCCGATGGCGATGGCTTCGGAGACCCCGCCCTCGCATGGCCTACCCCGTCCTGCACGGCCCCCTCCTCGAGCCACGTGCCGAACTCAACGGACTGCGACGACAGCGACCGGCTGCTTCACCCCGAAACAGGCTGGTACATCGACGCCGACAACGACGGCTACGGAGACCCCGCGTCGACCGCCCTGGTCCAGTGCGCAGACCCTGGCGGACGCGCCCCAAATGACTGGGACTGCGACGACACGAGCGCAGCCATCGTCCCGACCACGTGGTGGTACGCCGATGCGGACAACGACGGCTTCGGCGACCCCGATCAGGCCATCAAGACGTGCACCGAGCCTGCCGATCACGTCTCGGACAACACCGACTGCGACGACGCGGACGCCCAGGTGTTTCCCATCGCAGGCGAAGTCTGTGATGGCATTGACAGCAACTGCGATGGTCTGGGCGGCCCCACCTCGGACGAGGACAGCGACGGCGCCACATGGGAGGAAGAGAATGGCATCTCCGACCCGTGCAACCCCGACACCGACGACGACGGCATCCTCGACGGCGACGAGCTTGGGCTGAACACGGACGGAGACGCCTGGCCCGACGTGCTCGACACCGACGACGACGAAGACGGCGTGCTGACCGCCGACGAGCCCGATGAGGATGCGGATGGCGATGGCATTCCCGCCTACCTCGACCCAGACGAACCCAGCATTCCGGACACCGGCGACACGGACACAGACACCGATACCGACACCGACACCGATACCGACACCGACACCGGCTTCGGGGACCGAGATGGGGATGGGGTGCGCGACCGAGTCGATCCCGCTCCAGACGACAACGGCGCAGACGGCACCCTGCCCGCTCCCGACCACCCAGGCTACGGCTGTGGCTGCTCGACCGGCGGCCCATCAGGTCCGGCGGGCTTGTGGCTGTTGCTCATCTTGGTCGCACGCAGAAGAAACTAGCGAGATGAACTAGAGCTTCTTGCAGACCGCGACAGTGCCTTCGAAGTGACAGTCCCACGCCCCTGGCGTGATGGGCCTGAACTTGGCCGGGGCTCCCCCCTTGAAGTTCAGCGTGCAGCCACCGTCGGGAACGCCCTGAAAGGTCGAGCCCCCATCGGCCACCACCGTGCGCTGACGGTAGCCACCGTCACAGGTGATCTCCATGGCTGTTGCCCGACTCGAAGCATCGAGGCGCACCGCCACTTCACCGGGCTTGGTGTCGATCTTGGGCGCAGAGGCCTTGGTGCAGCCGTTCATGGTGCAGTTGTAGGCCCCGCCTCCCGACAGCACAGCAACCTTCTTGGCGAAGATGATTTTGCAGTCATTGCGCAGCGCCGGCGAGATGGTCGCGTGGCCGTTCATCACCGGGTATCGATTTTTGGTGGCACCGCCGCAGTCGACAATCACCTCGCCGACGTCGGTGGGCACGTTGAGAACGAGTGGCTCGGCGCCAGCAAGAGCAGCCAGAAAAACGAGCAGCATGAGGACCTCAGGAAGTGGTGGCGAGTGCCGCGGCGACCCGGCCCTTCAGCTCTGGAAAGCCGTCGGACATCACGTAGGGTGTCAGGTCTCGGGTCGTCATGGCGATCTCGACAATCAGGCCCGACTCGGAATCGCGCTCGGCCCGAGTGATCATCTCGACCCATACATAGGCATCATCCTTCCGTCGCAGGCGGGCGACCAAGGTGTGGACGTCGGCCAACGAAGCGTGTTCCATGGCCATGGCAGTGCGATCAGCGGGATGCAGCAGCTCGAACACACTGCGCCCATCGAGCTCAGATGCATCGAAGCCCAGGATCATCTTGCTGGCGGGCGACGCGAAGGTGAATGAGCCATCGGGCATGTGCACGCTGATCATGTCGACGGACTTGCTGACCAACCAGGACGAGCGCTGATCGCTCTCTTCGCTGGCGCCGGCAGATCGCGCTGAATAGCGCACCGACAGGACGTTCTGCACCCTGGCCAGGGCAATCTCGAAGTTGATCGGCTTGGCGATGTAGTCGTTGGCGCCCAGCTTGAGAGCGGACAACACGTCGTCGGTCTCGGTCTTGGCGGTGGCCACAATGATCGGCAGGTCAAGCGGACCATGGGTCTTGCGCAGGGTGTGCAGCACCTCGAGCCCAGACAGCTTGGGCATCATGACGTCGAGCACGACCGCGGCGAAGTCCTCTTTGTCGATCAGCTCGAGAGCGGCAAAGCCGTCTGGTGCGGACATCGTCTGAAAGCCCTTGCGCTCAAGGCGCCGGCACAGCATGTCGCGGTTCATCTCTTCGTCGTCGACGACCAGAATCGTGCACTCACTGGCCACATAGGGGAGCTTCATCATGGGCCGACCCTACCTCAGCCACGCCACAACAGCGACGATGGCACCGAGCACTCCCACCACACCGGCGATCATCAGCCAAGGCACGCGGCTCGCGACCACTGTGTCCCCGGTGACCACGAGGTCGGAGGCCGTCGCGATATCCGGCAGCGCGCTCCCCGAATAGACCGGTGTCTGGTCGGTGATCGCCTCAGAAGGCAGCATCAACTCGCCGGTCGTCTGGCGCCCGATGTCGGTGGGCTCCTCGAACAGATCAGAGGCCTGAGGAACAAAGCGGTACACCGCATGTGGCAAGCCGCCGGTTCCTCTCAGTTCCTCGGCCAGCGCCTCGGCACTCGCCTTGACCTCGGCAGCCGCAGGACGGGTCTCGGCGTCGTGTGCAAGCATTCCCCGAAGCAGGGGCTTGAGCGGCTCGACGTGACTGGGCAGTCCCGCGAGCCCCTTGTCCACCAAACCCTGGTGGTCCTTTGAATCGAGCTCGGCATTGCCCAGGGGGCGCCTGGCCAGCACCTCGTAGATCACAGCTGCCAGCGCGTAGACGTCTCCGGCTGGCGACGACACACCACCATGCCGCCGCTCGGGTTCCCGGTAGCGCAGCGAGCCGTAGCGAACGGACTGCGTGTAGGCCTCGGCCTCTTCGAACTCGTCCCGAGCGGTACCAAAGTCCAGCAGCTTCATGTGCGCCTGCCGCGTCAGCACCATGTTGGCGGGCTTGAGTCCGCGGTGCACGACGCCGCGGCTGTGGGCCGCATCGAGGGCCTGTGCCGCCTCGCCCATCATCTCGAGCACAGCGCGAAAGCCGACCTCTTCGTGCTCGGTGCGCAGCTGCTTGACCAGCGTGGCCAGATCGATGCCCTGCACAAACTCCATCACCAGCGCTTGGCGACCCGAGACACGCACCAGGCCCTCGGTCCGCACGATGCCCGGATGGTCCAATGCTCGCAGGCGATCGAGGTCTTTTGACAGCCCAGCAGCGGCGGTCTCGTGGCGCTCCCACACCGGATGCAGCACCTTGAGCGCCAGCCGATGACCGGTGGTCCGCACGACGGCTTCGTACACGGTTCCCCACGTGCCCGTGCCGATTTCGCGAACCAGCTTGTACCGATCATCCGTCACCGAGGAGCTACCTCCTTTCGCGAATCTGCTGCGCGAGGTCAACGACGGCCCGCGCGTACAGCTTGCTGTGGTTGTACCTCGTCACAACGTAGAAGTTGGTGAGTCCAACCTGGTAGTCCTGTCCGCCCTCGACTTCGAAGGCATAGACCCCCGCCGCGGAATCTGGGGCCGGCGGCGCACCGGTCGATACCCCGGCCCCCTCGAGCGTCGCCCAGGTCCGGCTCGGCTTCAGCTCGCCTTCAGCCAGCTTGGCAAGATCAGCATCTGAGCCCTTGGCATCCATCAAGATGCCTCCACCGCGCACCCAGCCAAACTCCACAAAGTAGTTGGCGATGCTGGCAATCGCGTCGTCGCTGTTCTCGAACAGGTCGCGCTTGCCGTCGCCATCGCCATCGACCGCGTACTCTCGGTAGCTCGACGGAATGAACTGCCCCAGACCCATCGCGCCGGCGTAGCTGCCCTTGGTCGCGTGCAGGTCCCATCCCTCATCAGTGGCTAGGCGAAGGTAGTGCCCCAGCTCCTTTCGAAAGAAGGTGCCACGGCGCGGGTGATAGAAGCCGATGGTGAACAGCGCCCGTGTGACGTGGTCATTGCCCATCACCCGGCCCCACTTGGTCTCGACCCCCATGATGGCGACGATGATCTCGATCGGCACCCCAGTCTTTTCGCTCTGGGCCGTCAACGTCGCTTCGTTTGCCGCCCAGAACTCCAGACCGCCCTCGATGCGCTCCTCATTGAGGAAAATCGTCCGGTACTTGTACCAGGGCTGCGCCTCCCACGGCCGGGCCATGCGGTCGAGAATGGATTGGTCCTTTTCAACCCCGTCCATCAGCGCCTTGCACTCCTCGACGGACATTCCCGCTTTGCCGGCGACGTCGTCCCAGGGGTCTTGGGCAAAGCAGAGCAGGGTGAAGAGAAGAGCGATCATCATTTGAACGGACTCCGGAGCGGACGGCGATTTCTTGCCAAGAAGACATGATGCCAACTGCTATCCCTTCCGAGCCGGCTATGTTGCGGCGGCTTTGCTGGAGGCCACATGCGCAACTTGCTGCTGACCACGACCCTCGCCCTCGCCGGCTGCACCGGGTACACCGAGCCCGAGTTCCCCGAACCCGGTGAGGTGATGGCCGGAATCGCTCGCACGCGCATTCCGGCGCCCTTGGGCATCGGCACAGTGGGCAACGGCCCATTTGGCGCCGCGCCAAGCGCGTCTCCGTACAGCGAGATCTTCCCTGGCACCCGCTTCATCCACGGGCACCCGGACTTCAAGATCGTCGTCATCAGCCGCGGCGACGGCAACGAGCTGGTGTTCGTTCGCTCGGACACCATCGGTGTCTTTCAGCAGATCCGCCAGGCCATCGTGCTCGAGGTCAAAGAGCGCAGCGGCCGGGACATCGATGACGCCTTGATCTTCGGCGGCACCCACACCCACTCCGGTCCTGGACGCATCGTCGACGGCGGCGGTCCCTTCGACATCATCGCCGACAAGTTCGTGCCCGAGTTCTATCTGGCCATGGTCGACTCGATCGTGTCCGGAATCCTCGAGGCCTACGACGACCTGCAGCCCGCACGGGTGGGCTGGGGAGCCGCCACCAACAGCGAGTCCCACAACGACCGGCGCTGCGAGGACGGCGAGGACTACGAAAACGGCGACGCCCCGTTCATCGCCGTCGAGCGAGGCGGACAAATCGAGGCCATCGTCATGAGCTACGCTGTACACGGCACCATCATCGGCATCGACGACCACCACCTGTCCTCCGATGCTGCTGGCGGCATCGAGCACGGCATCGAGATCGGCTTCGACCACCCTGTGAACGTGCTCATGTTCAACTCATGGGGAGGCGACATGAGCGTGGGCAGCCCCAGTGTTCCCAGCCAGCCCGGCGCCGACTGGAACGGAAGCTACGAGCGCATGGACCAGCTGGGCTACTCCATGGGCCAGACCATCCACGCAGCCCTGCCCAGCGTGGCGTGGGAAGACGACCCGACCATCTACGCCGAAGCCCACCGCGTCGAGCTCTCGGTGCCCGCAATCGGCTACGAAGAGGGCGTGTTCGAGTACCCCTATGGCGGCGTCTACTGCGGCCAGGGAGCTCCGGACGACTGCGACGTAAGCACGGTCGGCACCGAGGTCGGCGGCTGCGTGCCCTTCACCGAAGAGTTCCCTGGACCGAACCAGACCACGATCAGTGCAGGACGCATCGGCGCCCTGCACTTCGTCACCTTCCCCGGAGAAGCGGTCACCGAAGTCGGAGAGACCGCGATGGATGGGATCTACGCTGCAAATCCCGACGTCGCAAAGGTCATGTTCTTCGGCTACACCCAGGACTACAACGGCTACAGCGTGCTCGAGGACGACTATTGGCAAGGCGGCTACGAAGCGGCCGGCGGCATGTGGGGCCCCCTGCAGGGAACCTACCTGCGCGACTTTGCCATCGAGAGCTTCCGCCGCACATTCAACCCCTCAGAGACCGCCGACGCCCTCGAGCCAGCTCCGATCTGGACATTCGACGTGAGCGACTTCGAACCGGTGGTTCCAGATACAGCCCTCGAAGCGGGCACTGTCGAGACTCAGGTCAACAGCAGCTACACCGAGACCGACATCGTGCACTTCGCGGTCAATGGCGTCGACCCCTGGCTAGGCGCACCCCTGGCCCACCTTGAGACCGCCTCAGGTGACGCTGTTGCATGGCCAAATGGCGTGCCGATGGACAGCGACGACATGAGCTTCTGGGTCGAACTGACCCAAGACCCACCATGGAGCGACGAGGACGCCGGTTCGCGAAAGTTCACTTGGAACTTCCACATGCCCGTGGCGCACAAGACGCCCGGAGGCACGACTCTGTCCGGCGACTACCGCATTCGGGTCGAAGTACCCGATAATGCCGACGTGATCAGCGAGACCTTCACCATCCCGTGATCCGGGCCACACGACTTCTGCTCGTGCTCTTTACCCTGCTGTGGTCAGCCATCTCGCTCG
>CAYYHT010000298.1:0-8840 GCA_964471355.1 uncultured Enterobacteriaceae bacterium | reverse complement strand
CGAAGACGCACTGGCCACGTACCGCTGGCTGCTCGAGCAGGTACCGGCCGACCAAATCTTCGTCGCCGGTGACTCTGCGGGCGGCAACCTGACCGCCTGCCTGTTGATTGCGCTGCGCGACAACGGCGAGCCACTGCCGGCGGGAGCGTGCTTGATCTCCCCTTGGGTCGACCTGCGCGAACAGGCCATCGACTCGCCATGGGACTACGTGCCCCCCGACCTGCACGAGATGTACTCGATGCGCTACGCGGGCGAGGGCGCAGATCTCGCCGACCCCAAGCTGTCTCCTGTCGAGGCTGAGCTGTCTGGACTGCCTCCGCTGCTGGTGATGGTGGGCGGCGCCGAGCGACTGCGGGACTGCGGTCGCGTCTTTGCTGACCGAGCCACCAAGGCCGGTGTGGCGGTCGCGTTCGACGAGGTCCCAGACCAAGTCCACGCCTGGCCTCTGTTCGCCGCGTTTCTGCCCGAAGCCCGCCGCTCGCTGATGCGCATGGGTGAGTTCGCTCGCGACTGCGTGCACAAAGAAGAGTTGCGAAAGGCCGGCTAGGCCCACTCGGAGGGGCGAGCTTCGTCTTGCCCGATCACCAGAGTCAGCGGTACTTCTTGGGCAGCCAGACGTCCCAGACGAGGCCGACGGCGCTCAATAGCTGGGTCACGCGCCAGGTCAGGTCCGAGCCGCCGTCGAGTGCGTGCCGGGCGCTGCGCGGCCAGCGGTGGTGGCTGTTGTGGTACCCCTCGCCATTGGTCAGGTAGGCCATCCACCACACATCTCGAGACAGCTCTCTGGTGTCCCAGGGGGCTTCCCCGAACCGCTCGTCGTGACACACGCTGTTGACGGCCCACGAGGTGTTGGTCAGCCACAGGTGCAGAAACCAGAGTCCTGCAATTCCCCACCAGCCGGCCAACAGCCACGCAAAGGCCAGCTGCCAGAGGAAATAGACCGGCATGACAAACGGCGTGTCCAGAGCCTGCATGAGCGGCTCCTTCATCAGGTCGTGGCACAGCTCTCGCCAAACGGGAGGGTTGCGGCCGGTGACCCGCTTGATGTCATGCCAGACGATGGTCAGCTGCTGGCCAAAGCCCGAGGCGGCATAGAGCGCGCTGAGGATTGCATTGTGGGTGCCCAGCAGCCAGCCGCAGTGACTCCACCAGAAGCCGTGGATCGGGCTGTGAGGGTCACCTTCGCCGTCGCTCTTGGTGTGATGCAGGCGGTGCAGTCCGACCCAGAACACCGGTGAGCCACTGAACGCGGCGCCGAGCAGAGTGAGGCCCCAGCGGACTGGCACACTCGCCTTGAAGGAGCGGTGGGTCAGCATGCGGTGGTAGCCCATCGTATTGCCGAGTCCGAACAGGACACCGAGCGCAAGCAGGGTCAGCAAATAGGCGATGGGGTGCATGGATGGGGCAATTCTGCCGCAGATCGGTCGAAAACGCTGTTTGACGCGTCGTTGGATCTGGCGCGGTGCTTGCACATAGCGCGGTCAATGAGAATGGTCCTGCCCCTGCTGCTGTTGGCGATGAGTGTCGGTTGTGTCGAACAACCCGATGCCGAGCCGGAATTCGACTTCGACGCCTACTTCAAGACGCCGTCGTACTACACGGTTGTGTCGGGCGACACGCTCAACAAGATTGCCAAGAAGTACAGCGTGAGCACCGACGAGGTGAGGCGGTGGAACGGTCTCGAGGGAGACCTCATCGAGGTCGACCAGATGTTGCTGATCTGGGAGGGCGGCGAGCCCGCCAAGCGTCCAGCCCGCAGCGCCCGCAAGCGCACCCGGTCCATTCCCGAGGTCGCCGTGGCGTCGATGGGCAGCCACCTGCCGGACGACTGGGAGCCGCCGGCCATGGTGTCGACCGCGGGCATCTTCGGCTCGATGGGCGTGGGCAACACGGGCATCGGCGAGGCCAATCTGGACTCTACCCTTGCCAGCACACAGACCGTGCGCGCCGACAAGGTCGGTCCCTCGACCAGCCTCGCAGGCCGAGGCAAGATTGGCGGCGGAGAAGCCGACCACATGAGCGTGTCCATCGGCACCCGCTACAACCCGAACATGAGCGGTGGGAGCACCCACTTCGCCAGCACCGCCGTCTATGCGCCGCGCCTCTCCTACCCGTCGCGCAAGCGCTGCCTGTCCGGACCGAGCGGCTCGGGGCTGGGGGACTACGGAGCGGTCGCCAGCAAGGGCCTGAACGCCAGCCAGATCCGCGGCAGCCTGGGTGGCTTTGTGCGCCACACCGCCAAGTGTGTGCCGCGCGGCTCGTCCGGAGCCTTCTCGGTGCGCGTCGAGCTGACCGTTGGCTGTGATGGCCGTGTGACCGAGGCCGATGTGGTGAGTGCCGGAGGCGCCCCCTCCAATGTCACCGCCTGCATGGAGAAGACGCTAGGCTATGCGGGCTTCCCCGCCCACGACATGCCGGGCGGATTCACCTTCGAGTACCCGATCCACTTCGGCGGGTAGCGGCGGGGCTGCAGCCCTTCCAGAGGTTGTCGTCCATGCTCGCTCTGTACACCACCGTCGTCTCTTCGAACGCCCGCAAGGTGCTGGCCGCGGCCATTGCGCTCGAGCTCAAGGCCGAAATCCACGACGTCAATGTCTACCAAGGCGAAGGCCGCACGCCCGAATACTTGGCCATCAACCCCTTCGGCAAGGTTCCGACCCTGGTCGACGGGGACTTTGTGCTGTTCGAGTCGAACGCGATTCTGCAGTACTTGAGCGAGGCTCACGGCCAGAATCGACTGTGGGCATCCGACGCGAAGGGCCGCGCCGACGTGGCCCGGTGGCTGTTCTGGGAATCCGCACACTGGCAGCCCGCGTGGACGACGGTGATGACTCCCTTCGTCGGCCACGGAGTGCGGCCCGACCTGTTTCCCAAGCCAGACGAGGACCCGGACTGGGACGACGTCGTCTTGGCCAAAGATCTGGCTTTCCTCGATGGCCATTTGGAAGGCCGCAGCTGGCTGGTCGACGAGCGTCTCACCTTGGCCGACCTATCGGTTGCCGCGATGATGACCTACGCGCGCATCTGTCACTTTCCCTTCGACAAGTACCCGTCGATCGCGGCCTGGTACGGACGCGTTGAGGCGCTCGACGCGTGGAAGCACACCACCTGTCCGCTGTGGGAACCAAAGCCATAGCCATGCAAGGCACCCGCCGATAGCTGCGCGGCATGCTCACTCTTGCTCTGCTCTTTGCTTGCTCTTCCGCTCCTGAACCTGCAGTCGAGGCGTCCGTCCCGGCGGCGTTGTTGCCCAGCTTGGTCATCGATGCCGATCAGTCGGTTGCCGTCATTGGCTCGCAGATCGTCGGAGTCGGTGGCGACATCGACATGGGGGCGATGGACCCCGCCATCGTGCTCAAGGCCGATCTGGTGACCTCTGGCTTTGTCGACGCCCATGCGCACCCAACGGGGCTAGGCCGGCTGCAGTCCGAGCTTCAGCTTGCCGACAGTCCTTCCTATGCCGACACTCTGCAGCGCATTCGCGACCACAAGGCCGAAGGCTGGGTGACGGGTCGGGGATGGGACCAGAACGACTGGGCCGATGCTCCGCAAGGCAAGTGGCCGCTTGCCAAGGATCTCGACGCCATCCATCCAGAGACCCCGGTGGCATTGAGGCGAATCGACGGGCATGCGGTCTGGGTGAACACCGCGGTGTTGAAGCTGGCGGGCATCACCGACGACACCCCCGATCCCGAAGGCGGCCGCATCATCCGCGACGGCGACGGACATGCCACGGGCGTGCTTGTCGACAATGCCGGCGATCTGGTCGACCGGCCCGAATCCACCGATGCCGAGCTTGAGCTGTGGGTGCGAAAGGGCATGCAGGGCAGCGCTGCGGCGGGACTGACCGGCGTGCACATGATGGGCTGTTCCGACCGCACTCTGGCCATCTACGAGCGGCTTGGCAACGCGGGAGAGGTCCCGATTCGCCTGTGGATCTACGTCAACCCAGGCTCCGAAGCGGCGGCCAAGCTGGGTACGACCGGCCCCTGGACCGCCGGCTCAAACGTCAAGATCGTGGGGGTCAAAGCCTATATCGACGGAGCACTGGGCTCGCGCGGGGCGCTGCTTCGCCAGGAATATAGCGACGAGGCGGGTCAGCTGGGCAACCGCATCTCGACCACCGACGAGCTGGTGGCCATTGGCTTGCCGCTTGTCGCACAAGGCGCGCAGCTGGCCGTGCATGCAATCGGCGATGGCGGCGTCCACGACACCTTGAACGCGTTCGAGAAGCTGCGGGCAGAGCCGTCCGATGTGCGGCTGCGGGTCGAGCATGCCCAAGTGGTATCGCCCGAGGATTTTCCTCGGTTCAAAGCCCTCAATGTGGTTGCGTCGATGCAGCCCACACACGGCACCAGCGACATGCCCTGGGCCGAGCAGCGAGTGGGTGCCGAGCGCATCAAGGGCGCCTATGCGTGGCGGACCATGCTGGACAGCGGGGCGATTTTGGCGTTTGGCAGTGACTTTCCAGTCGAGCACGAGCAGCCCGCGCTGGGCATGTGGTCGGCGACGACTCGGGCTGATGCGGACGGCAAGCCGGCGGGCGGGTGGTACCCCGGTCAGCTGTTGACTCAGGACGAGGCCGTGGCGGCCTTTACGGTGGGGGCTGCAATGGCGGTTCACGAGGAAGACCGGTTGGGGCTGATGCAAGAGGGCCGGGTGGCAGACCTCACCCTGTGGAACCTCGACAAGACCCCAGCGGGAACTCGCTACACGGCCGTTGCAACAGTCGTCGAGGGCGAGGTGGTCTGGAAGGCCAGCTCCACGACGATTCCGCAGTGATCACTGATCGGATCGGTCGTCACGCGATGCTCCAAGAACTCGAGCTCGGGTGAGGCGAGCACCCAGTCGATTCGGACCGTGGGGCGAACGGTTGGGAACGTGGGGCCGGTGGCCTCGGGTTCCCATGCGTTGAGGCCCAGGCGTCGGCAGAAGTCGCCAACACCGTCCGACCAGCCACAGTTGAAGTCGCCGAGCACGACCAGCGGGCGTTCTCGGTCGTCGAAGCGGTCGTAGAGTGCCTGTACTTGGCGCCGGCGCAGGCCATCGCGCAGAAAGTCCAGGTGCAGACTGACGATGTCGATGTCGATGCCGTCGACCGACACCTGAGCTTCGACGAATCCCTTGGCATCCCTCCAGTTCCCGAAGAAGGGCCGCGAGCGTGGGGAGGTCAGGGGCAGCTTGGACAAGATCGCCGTGCCGAAGTCGATCTGACTGATCGCCGGAGCGTGGTTGCCTCGGGTGTGGTGAGGGACCCCCAGCTGTTCCGCCAGAAAGTCGACGTGGTTGAAGCGGCCACTCCAGAAGCTGGGGCCGTCCGCTTCTTGGATCGCCAGCACGTCGGGGCCCTCGCGCAACACCACCTCGGCGATGCGACCGAGGTTGCGGCGAAACCGCCACTGCCGCTGAAAGATCTGGTTCGGGCCCAGGCCGCGGCCGTGGGCGATGTTCAGTGTCATCAGCCGAAGGGTGCTCATGCCTCACATTGACTCGGCGGCGTGACGTCGGTTCGTCGCTGAAGTGAAACCTATATGAATAGGGGTCAGGATCCTCCCATTCCTATTCGGACATTCCCGCGGTCGTGCATCAAACGTGCGTCTAGATGGGGTCAGGATCCTCCCATTCCTATTTGCTAGGAAATTTGAGCGCTCTTGTTGGCGTTCTGGGACGCCACTAGAGGGTGTAGATTTCCGCCTGAATAGGAATGGGAGGATCCTGACCCCGGCTGATCGCCGAACCACAGCCGGTCTACGACGAAGCCCGAATAGGAATGGGAGGATCCTGACCCCTGCGGTTCCAGGCTTCGCGAGCCGGAATTCCCTGGGCTTCGAGTGCCGGGATGATGATCAGATCGACGGTGTCGTAGAACAGCGCTCGGCCATCTGAACCGCTGCACAGACCGTACACAGACCCCTGTGGAGGCGCGCTGCGCATCGGCAGGTGCTCGAGTTCGTGCTGCTCGAAGTGAGCAAAGGCCACACGAAGGTAGACTCCCAGACGCTGCTTCATGGCGTCATCGCCGAGCTCGAGCAACCGTGGCAACAAGCGCCAACCGAAGTTGGAGTGGCCGACCTCGTCGGCGTAGATGGTCGTCAACAGGTCGCGCAGCTGACCTTCTGGCATCTCGAGCCGCTCGGCCCCGACCAATGACACTGCGACCGTCTCGGACAGGCAGCACATGTGCAGCAGGTTGCGCAGTGCCGTCTCCACCGGCCCCACCTCTTCGTGCTGGGGGAACTCGGCTGGATCGGGCAGCTGGGCCAGAGCCACACCACCGAGCGCCTCGACCACTGCCCCGCAGAGCACACCGTGGTGCCGCTCTTCGTCGGCGAACTCCAGGCAGTCCGCGACCACCTTTGCGTTCATTCCAGCTGCTCGCAACTGGGGAGCCAATCCTTCGAAGTTCCGCCCACTGGCGTATTCGTTGAGCATGCGCCCCTGCCAGGTAGCGATGGCCGCCAGCTGAAGACTCGGCAGCAGCACGAGCTTGGGCATGTGTTGGCGGGACTGTTCACGCAGGTCGAGCATTTCCATCAGGCCACCTCAGCAAGGCGAGTGGGCATCGAACAAGGTGTCGGCGGTCCCCATGGGCTGCAGAATCCGATCTCCCAGGGGTTGCCCAGCAAGTCGCAGCACTCGTAGATCCGGTCCCAGTCCTGAACATCAGCCCACTCGGTGTTGGTGAGCTCGTCGAGACATTGCTCTTCTTCGGTGACCTCTTCGATGACTTCTTCGGCGACAAACGCGGTGTCGACAGTCTCGCCGCGCACCAATCGGGTGGAGTCGCCGGTCTCGGGATCGACCTGGATGGTGCCGCCCTGGCAGCCAGTGAACAGCGAAACGGCACAGGCCACTTTGGCGGTGGCCAGCAGCGCTCGGCGGTGGGTTTGGTTGGTCATCATCACTCCTCGTTCGTCACACCACCTTTCTAGGGTCTTGCGGCTGAAAAGTGAATCAGTACTTTCTTCACCACATTGTATAGAGATTCAATACTCATCCTCCCCCGGTGGATCTTGTGTGCCGCGGGACGTTCTCTGAGAAGGGAATGGAGGTTCTTTGATTCGCAATCTCGTCAACGCCGTTGTCTGGGGCTTTGGAGCTCGCTTGGGAAGTGAAGCCGCCAAGACCACGCTGTCCGTCTCAGAGGCCACCCTCGCGGACATGGAGAAGGAGAGTGAGCGGCGTCAGCGCGAGCGTGACACCGTGGCTCACGCAGCCAGGCAAGAGCGCACAGACAGGGAGCGCCGCGCTCGCCAAGAGCTGAATCGGCTGAAGAAGGAGCGGGTCAAAGCACGCTACTCGGGTTGGTGGTGACTACCTGCGCAGGCGGATGTGCTCGGGGTTCTGCACCGCCCAGTCTCCATAGGCGTGGCTGATCTTTCGATTCGACGGCAGCAGGCTGATGGTCAGAATGGACGTGCCTGCAAACAGCCCCACGACGCCCCAGGTGACCATCTTGGCGCTGCGCGGTGCTCCGGTCAGCTCGTTGATCACCGCGACGTCGAGGGCGACGACTGCACCAATGAACAGCACCAGGCCTCCGCCGAGTCCCAGCTCTCGTTGGCGCAGCATCGTCTGGGTCGGCGGCGGCGTGAGCATCACCTTTCGGTAGTAGCGGCGCAGCATCATCGCGTCGGAGCTGAACGGCTTGAGCTCGACCTGCATGCCGTTGACCTTGACGCGTCCCCAGAAGGTCAGTTGTAGGGTCTCGGGCAAGCGCGGCGGCCCGTACAGCTCTTCGACGGTGATCTCGCCAGGAAGCCCAAGCACCTGCGCACCGGCCGAGTTCGACCAGAACATCAGGCACAAGAGCAAGGCCGGCAAGGGAGCCTAGTTCGCCCGCACCAAGCGCAAGACCCGCAGGCCGTGCATTCCGGCGCAGATCTCTTTGCCTGATTGGCTGACCAGACGGCCGCGCGGTGCCAAGCGAATGTCGACGTCAACGCGCCATCCGAGCGCTCCGAGTCGGGCCTCTGACCATGCCCCCGGATTGCCGCTGTAGCCGGGAAGGCCGATGAGCACAGTGGCTTGAGGTGCACTGTCGGCGACCCCGGCCAGCAGTTGCCGCAGCGCTGAGGGCTCGAGCCGCCCAGCGAGGCCTTCCATGATGACGATGGGGCTGCTGCCTGCCTCTTCGGGGATGGTCCAGGTGGCTTCGGGCTGTTCGTGCTGAATGACCTGGGCCCACAGTCCGGAGTAGGGCGAATCGCTAAGCAGGCGGTGCTTGTAGCTGAGCAGACCAGAGGTCTCGATCTCGTGGTGGCCGTCGAGGATGTGTCCCATCATGGGCAGCAGGCGATACCAACGCGCGTCGAAGCTGCCGCCGACCGTCACCAGGTGCACGGTTTTTCCGGCGTCCTTTGCCCGCCCCAAATCCTCGCTCAACAGGTCGTCGATCACTGAGGTTCGCGCCCGAATCGTGGTGAAGGCTGCAGGCGCGCTTTCGCTATGCAGCAGTGCCGGATGGGTTCGGATCAGCCACGCGGCAACGGGATCCATCGGCCTGCGAATACGGCGTCCTTCGACCGCACCGAGGGCGTACAGCGTCAGTCGTGCAATCAGCGGCAGGCGCGTTTGGTCGGGAGGACCACCCCCCGTCGGAAAGGAAAACAACTCGGCCCCACTCCCATACCACCGCCGCAGCTTAGCGGACTTCTTGACGGCGGGGGGTTCTCCATGGCGAAATGCCCTACGGAGCACTCATAGATGCACTCGCTTTCCAAGCTGGCCTTCTTCACCGCAGTCGTTGCAACCTCGTTTGGCTGCACCGCGGTCAATGCGAGCTATCACCTCGTCGACGCCGAGATCACGGTCAAAAAGGCCGAGGCCTACGGTGCCAA
>CAYYHT010000297.1:0-8886 GCA_964471355.1 uncultured Enterobacteriaceae bacterium | reverse complement strand
CGCATGATGACGTCGCCTCTGCTGCGGTCTGCGAGTGGGTTCGGTGGGTTCAGGCTTCAGCGCGCGCCGACCACGCCGCTAGCAGCGTTCGACACCGTGATGCCGGCCTGGTTGGCGCCGGGATCGAGCACGAAGCCCTGGTTGTAGAAGGTGCCGCCGACCAGGCTCGGGATGGTCAGTGGGATGCTGCCGGGGTCACGATCCCGCATAAGCAAGATGTTGGCGTGCTGGTGGATGAAGTCACAGGTGTGGCGGTCGCTGCTGGAGCCATCAATGCCATCGCGCGTCGCCGAGATGGACGTTCGGGAAGAACTTCCTGACGACTTCCAATGGACCATGGAAAACGGCGAGCTTGCCCTGCCAGAGATGCTTCAAGAGCTCTTCCAGACGGGCCAACACGCAGCAGCTGGGGGTGGCACCGCCATTCCCCACTACATGTCGAGTCCGACCCTCAAGAAGCCCAAGCCCGCTTCGGTTGAGCCGGAGCCGGAACACGGCAGTCGTGCTGGCCTATTTGTGGCACTCGGTGTCGGCGCGCTCATGCTGTTTGCGGTGCTCGGCATTGGTGGCACGGTGGTGCTCGGCATGCTCTCCGAGGGCGAGCCCGAGGTGGTCGAGGCTCCCATCGAAGAGGCTCCGCCGGTCGAGCTCGTCATCCACGGGATGACCGTCAAGTCCAACCCCAGTGGCGCCGAGGTCAGCCACGATGGTGTGCTGCTTGGCAATACGCCCCTGCCGCTCAAGATTCCCGACGGCGAGAAATGGGCGCTCACCATTCACGCCAAGGGCTTTGACGATCGCTCGGTGGTGGTCGATGGCTCGATGCCAGAGTTGATGCTCTCCCTCGAAGAGAAAGAGGCCAAGACAGTGGCGCCCGTCGACCACACTAAAAAGGCTGTGGCGGATCCGGTGACCCCAACCGAGCCCGAAAAGAAGAAGCAGACGGGCGAAATTCGGAATCCCTGGGCAGATTGACAGGGGCGTGACTCGTCACAGAGTCACGGCGAGCGTTAGGCTGATTCCATGACGCGCTTCTCCCTTTTCGTTCTGTTGGTTGCCTCTGGCTGTTGCTCCGAGAGCAACGCGCCGGTGTTGCAGGCGCCAACCGACCCACAGACCGACGTCGGCGAAGTCTGGGAGGTGCCGCTGCCCGAGCTAGTCGCCAGCTCCCGATCGGACCTGGTCGACCTCGAGTTCGAGGTCAGCAGCATGGGAGCGCTGGACGTCGGAATTTCCGGTGACTCGCTGTACGCCATTCCCGACCCCGGCTTCACGGGACGCGAGCCCATCACCGTCACGGTCTCCGACCGCTGTGCCAGTACCGAGCTGACCTTTGAGCTGGGTGTGGGGGCGCTGTCGGGGGACTGCGCCACGACATTCAGCTACGAACCGGCTGGCGACCCAGGCTCTGTAGGGGTTGCCGGCGACTTCAGCGACTGGGAGCCCGTCGCAATGGCGCTGGACGACGCCACTGGCATCTGGTCGGTGCCGATCGAGCTGGCCCCCGGTTCGTACGCCTACAAGTTTGTCGAGAACGACTCGGCTTGGCTGTGCGATCCAGCGGCCACAAGCCTGCAGTGCGACGCGGGCTACGATCCCGGAACCTGGGCCACCTGCGCTCCGGGTGTGGCAAGCTGCAACTCAGTGGTCGAGGTTGTGGCCTGCGACACGCCCCAAATGGCGCTGACCGAGCTGCTCATTGACCGAGAGGCGGGCTCGGTCAGCTTCTCGGTGACCTTCGATGGCGCCCTTGGCTCGGCCAGCATCACGCTCGATGGGGCTCCGATTGCCGATCTCGATGGCTGGGAGGGGGCTGCGACCCAGGTGAACCTGACCGGCCTGTCGGCGACCCGCCACACGGTGCGTGTCGAGGCCTCGAATCAGGCAGGCATCGCCGCCGAACCGCTGTACTTACCCGTCTGGATGGACGACCGCGACTGGGAGGGCGGGCTGCTCTACTACGCATTTGTCGACCGGTTCCACAATGGCGACAGTGCCAACGACGGCACCTTCGGCAGCTCCCATTCCTGGACCGACTACCAAGGCGGCGACTGGAAGGGCGTCACCGACAAGCTGGGCTACCTCGATGACCTGGGGGTCACGGCCATCTGGCTGACGGCGCCTCAGAACAACGGCGATGGCGTCTGGGGCACCAAGTGCGGCGCGACCTTCACTGGGTACCACGGCTACTGGCCCAGCGACCCGTGGCAGCCTGAAGAGCACTTCGGCGATGAAGCCGCGCTGCGAGCACTCATCGACGCCGCCCACGCCAGGAACATGCGGGTTGTCGTGGACTGGGTCGGAAACCATGTGCACACGCAGCATCCGTACTACCAAGACCATCCCGAATGGTTCAACGAGCAGCGCCTGTGCAATGACGCCAACAACTGGAATGACATTCCCGAGACCTGCTGGTTCGACTCGTTTATCCCCGACATTGACTACTACCAGGTCGCCCCAACCCAGCAGATGGTCGACGACGCGGTCGAGTTCGCGAAGGAGTACGAGCTCGATGGCTACCGGGTCGACGCGGTCAAGCACATGCCGCACTCGGTCTACTTCAACATGCAGTCGCGCATCGCGGGCGAGATTGAGCACAGCGCCGCTGGCGGCGACGAAGACTTCTACACCGTCGGCGAGACCTTCGACTCCGACCGTGGCCTGATCGGCTCGTACATCAATGACCAAGAGCTCGATGCTCAGTTCGACTTTCCGCTCTACTTCACCGTGCGCGCGGCGTTGATCGACCAGTCGGCGTCTTTGGCCGACCTCGAAGCGAGTGCAGCAGAGAGTCGCTCGGCGTTCTCGGGACGCACCATGTCGCCATTCTTGGGCAACCACGATGTCGGTCGTTTTCTGACCGCTGCGACCGATGGCGACCTCGGCAGCTGTGCGACCGGCTCAGAAATCCTCGCACCCGCCGCGGGACCTGACTGGGATGTGCCCTACGACAAGCTCAAGCTCGGCTGGACCTTCCTGCTCGCCAACGAGGGGCTGCCCCTGATCTACTACGGCGACGAGATTGGCCTGCCTGGGCACAACGACCCGGACAATCGACAGCTCATGCGCTTTGGCGGTGACATCAATGGCCGCGAAGCCGCTGTCCTGGACCACGTGCAGCGCCTAGGTCAGGCCCGCCGGGACTACCCGCAGCTGTCACAGGGGACTCGCACCGTCTGGTGGGAAGAAGCCGATGTGCTGGCCTGGGCACGTGTGTCCGACGGACAGGGCATGATCGCCGTCATCAATCGCTCCGATTCCGAGCGTGTGCTCAGCAACGGCCTGGACTTCGCGAGCCTGCCGACAGGCGGCTCGTGGCTCAACGTGCTCACGGACGAGACCATCTCAGCCAGCGGCGACAACATCGCGATCACGGTTGCTGCACGTTCGAGCGTGGTTCTCGTTAGTCAGTAGACATGCGCCTGTTGCTGCCCACACTCCTGCTCGTCTCTGCCTGCAAGGTGGTCGACGCCCCCGATGACTTCGAGGAGCTGGTGGTGTTCGGTTTCACGAACTTCATGGACGAGCCCGAGCTTCCCGTGGCGGCCGCAGAAGGCCTCATTCCCTACGCCGAGACCATCGTCGATGAGCTTGAAGAGGGATTTCGCGTCGACAACCTGACCTACGTCGATTTGGTCAGCGCCGGGGTCGATCCCCAAGATGACGAGGTCGACATCCTGGGGGCATCAGCGCGGGTGCTCATGACCAGCGACCCGGTCGATATCGCCTGGGTCCTGACCTACGAGGACATGACCGAGGTCCAGGAACAGGTGATGGAGTGGGACGTGACCCCCGATGGCGACCGCGACTGCTTCCTCGCTCAGCAATGCGAGACCTACAGCATCGCCGGCAGCCGCACGACCTCACTGGGCATGTTTGGCGAGTCGACCCAAGAGTTCAGCAAGCAATGGCGCTGGATTGAGCTCGATGGCGAGACCCTGCTGAGTCAGCGCGAGCTGTCCCCGCACCCGGCCGAGATGAGCGGAAACCTGCTCGAGATGGACCAGCAGTACGGCTACTCCCTGTTCTATGTGACCAACGGCGGCACGTGGCGGTTGGACACGGTCTGGGTCGACGCCCGCATGATCGGCATGGACGTGCCCGACACCTTCGCGCTCGACCAGGCGGTCAAGGCCATGAAGGACAACGCGCTCTACCTCGACACCTTCATCGCCGAGAACCGCTGAACCGCCGGCCAAGCTTCACTGTGCGCATGCGGTACCCTGCGACGCGATCACGGAGTTCGAGAAATGGCCCTGGCAATCAGCTGTCCCCACTGCGAAGAGAACAAGGTCGAGACCGTGCGCTCGGCCTGGTACATCATGGGTTTTCTGCTGTTCGCAAGCTGGGGCTCGCAGTCGTACATCGGCTGCTCGTCGTGCACGCGAAACAAGGTCATCGGCAGCATGGTCATGACCAGCGTGATCGGCTGGTGGTGCTTTCCTTGGGGCCTCGGCACGCCCATCGCGCTGATGCAGAACCTGGTCGCGATTGCCGAGGGGCCCAACGAAAACGCCCTGCGTGCAGCGCTCGCCCAGCAAGGCATCGACATGGACGAACTGGAGCTGGACGAGAACGGTCGGTCGGCTGGCGAGACCAAGCTGGTCGAGGGCATTCTGGCCACGCTGCACCTGATGACCTGGGCCGACGGCAGCGCTGACCCGCGCGAGATCGAAGCTGGCGTCGAGATTGCCCAGGGCATGCTCGGCGATGCGGTGTCCGCCGAGCAGGTCAGCGCCATGCTGAAGGACAAGAACAGCCCCGGAGAGCTCGACCCCTACTCGCTGCAGATGGACCAGCGCATCATCTTGTTGAGGGCGGCTGGCATGATTGCGGCGGCAGACGAAGACATTGCCGATGAAGAGAAGGACGAGATGCGGCGGCTGGGTCAGCGTCTCGAGATTCCCGACGAGATTGTGGCTCGGCTGATCGAACTGCTCGAGGACGACGTGCGCTCGGACGAAGAAGTCGAGCAGATGAAGGCCATCGCTGCAGATTCATTGGGCGTGCCAGCCGACGCGACCATTCCGGCAATCAAAGCAGCCTACGAGCGCAAGTGCATGGTCGTGCCCGACGACGAAGAAGAGGCAGCCGAGTACCGCGGCTCCATCGACTGGGCCTACCAGACGTTGATCGGCGTTCCGCCAGCCGCCTAGCAGGGTGGGGCGAATCGCCGGTGATTGCGAGCGCGCACAATAGTCGGGCGAATCTCATGGGGAAACTCCAGGAATCGATGGACCAGGGTGCACCAGCCTTCAGACCCTGCGCAGTGCTCCGTCGATGTCGGATTTGTCGGCGCCCCAGCCCCGCAGCAGGCCGCGCAGCAGCTCCTCGGCGAGCTGGTCTGAGCCAAGCTCCGCGGGCACGCTGTGGTCGCGCTTTCGGAAGTGGCCGAGCCCGTGCAGGGCGCCCCAGGCCACATGGGTGCGCTTCATGCTGTCCCCGTCGTCGAGGGCTCCTTGGTCGACGGCGGCGTCGAGCTGATCGGCACAGATCTGCAGGACGGGCATCAACACGGTCTGGATGGCTTGTTGTTCTTCGGTGGTCAGCAGCGCTCGGGGATCTGAGAGCGAGCTGTCGATCAGCGCGTACATCGCAGGTTCACTCGCATAAAACGTCGGGTAGGCCCGGAACGCAGCCAGCACAGGGACCAGCGCCACGACCTGGTCGCGCTCCCAGCTCTCGGACGAGGCAGATGCGCGAGCACGCTCGACATCGCGCTGCAGCGCCTGTCCAAAAGACTCGATGGCACGAGCTTGCAGAGCAACCATCAGAGCGCCTTTGCCGGGGAAGTACCGATACAGCGCCCCCACCGCAGCATCGATCTCGTCCGCGAGTCGCGCGATGGTCAGTGAATCGACCCCAAGCTCGGTGATGATGCGCATCGCGGCATCGAGCATCTCGGTCTTGCGGGCTTCGCGACGCCGCGCGCGCCGGACCTCGCCTTTGGTCTGTGTGCGAATCATGTTCGCATAATGAAGGGGCGTGCGATCTACGTCAAGGCGCCCATTTGATGGGGATCCGCACCGGCCCGGGGCCTGGATCGATGAACCGGTAGTGATTCGCGCCGTCCTGCCACACATCGGGCTCGCCGCGCAGAGCCAGCTTGACCTCGACGACGCCGGGCACGGGCACGTCAAAGCTCGCCTCTCCGTTGACCAGTGCCGGTGCCTTGTCGAGATTCCAGTTTCCCAGCACCAAGCCGGACCCGGTCACGACCGCGCGGGTGCCTTCGGGCAGGCCCTCGGCGGTGACGATGACGGTCCGTGTGCTGGTGGCGACGGGCGCGGGTGCCGGAACCCCCGTCTGCAGGCGAATGCCGTCCCTGCGCACGAAGACCCGCACAGCGCCAGTCTCGTGGACCCTCACCAGCTGCAGTTCGGTGTCGCTCAATCCCTCGATGATGGTCTGTCCATCGGCCAGGGCGGGGTAGTGGGCTCGGTTGTCCAGCCCCTGGCGAATGGTCGTCTGCAGGAAGTGGGGCTCAAAGCGCATGTCTGCGCGATTTGCCGGCTCCTCCATTCCCTCCAAGCCGACCTCGGTCCCGTAGGTCACGCTGGGAATGCCGCGGGTCGAGAACAGAAACTGCAGGGCCGTACCGACCTTATTGATGTCGCCACCGCACTCGGACATGACCCGGCTCAGATCGTGGTTGTCCAGCATGGTGACCAGCTTTCCGGCGTCGGCATAGTGGTGGTCCTGGGTCAGCACAGCGCCGAGCCGTCCGGGATGGGCGCCCTTGCAGAACACATCGATCATCGCGTAGCGCAGTGGAAAGTCGAAGACGTGGTCGAAGCCTCCGCCGGCCCAGTCTTTCTGCAGGTGAATGGGGTCGCCATCGAACACTTCGCCGATCAGACGGAAGTCGCGCTTGGACTGGCTTCGAGCGGCGTCGCCCATGCGTTTTTGAAAGTCCAGCGGCATGTGCCGGACCGCATCGACCCTGAATCCGTCGGGGTTGACTCTGTCGATCCAGCCGAGGCTTTGTTTGGACAGAAAGGCCTCGACCTCGGGGTTCTCTTGGGCCAGATCTGGCAGACCGTGCACCTCGTGGGTGACGCGCTGAATGGGGTCGTCCCAGTCCTCGATGCCATGACTCGGGTGGAACCAGGATGGCTTTTGTTCGCGCAGTGGGCTGTCGAAGCTGACGTGGTTCCACACGATGTCCAGGTACAGGCGCATGTCCCGCTTGTGCAGCTCATCGGAAAGCTTGCGCAGCGCCGCCTCGTCGCCAAAGCGCGGCTCCACAGACGCGAGGTCTCGCACCCAGTAGCCGTGGAACGCGCCCCACTCCTTGAGTTTTTCGGTTCGCATTTCCCAGACAGGAGACAGCCAGATCGCGGTGAATCCCAGGTCGGCGATGTGGTCCAGATGGGCGGTCACCCCGTCGATGTCGCCGCCGTGAAAGGCCTGCGGGTCCGCCTTGTCGATGGTGCCTGGCGGGTCGGGCAGCGCGCTCGAGAACCGGTCGACCAGCACAAAATAGATGGCCTCGGGGCGTGCATGCTCGATGTCGGCGACCGGCGGCGGCGTCGGGGTTGCAGGCGGGGTGGTCGGCTGCTGCGCGGTGCAGGCCAAGAGCAGGACTAGGGTGGACACAGTCGGAGTGTATCCTTGCGGCGATGGAGATGGACTGGCTCAAGGCGTACCTCGACAAGGAGACGGACGTCGACATCGAGAAGGGGCTGGCCACATTCACCGGTGAGCTGGCCAATGGTGCTGACTCAGGCGCCGAAGCCTTTCTCGAGCACCTGCGCGATACCGAAGTCATCAGCGCGGTGGAGTTCCTGGGAGCGCACTCGAGTCAGGCCGTCGAGACGACGGTTCCGGGCAAGCTGACGTGGTTTGAGGGCGCCGACGGTCCCGAGGTGACCGAGCAGGCGCCGAGCAGCTTCGAGACCACCGAGATCACCGGCACCACAGGCAGCCGGTACCGAAAAATTGGCAAGGTTGGGCAGGGCGGCATGGCCTCGATTCACCTGGCCCAGGACGAGAATCTGCGGCGCAAGGTCGCGTACAAAGTGATGGCGCCCCGGGTGGCGGCGAACATGGGTCTGGTGCGGCGGTTCTTGATCGAGGCGCAGATCACAGCGCAGCTCGAGCACCCGAACATCGTGCCCGTCTACAGCATCGAGAGCGAACCCGAGACTGGGTACTTGGCCTATTCGATGAAGCTCATCGACGGCAAGACGCTGCAGCAGCTGCTCGAGGCGAGTGCGGCACTGCGCTCGACGGGGGCTCATCCGCCAGACGACTTGGGGCTGCCGGCTCTGCTTGAGCACTTTCTGAAGGTGTGCGACGCGGTGGACTACGCCCATGAAAAGGGGGTTGCCCACCGGGACATCAAGCCAGCGAACATCATGATCGGCCCGCACCGCGAGGTGTACGTCATGGACTGGGGTCTGGCCAAGGTCTCGGGCAGCTCGGACCAAGACTCGGTCGACCTTGCCTCGCTGCCACAGGACGCGATGGGAACGCGTGTCGGGGCCATCATGGGCACACCGGCCTACATGGCGCCCGAGCAGGCTCGGGGAGAGACGGGTCTGGTCGGCCCGCTGTCGGATCAGTTCGCCCTGGGGCTGATTCTGTACGAGATGGTGTGCGGTCGAGTCGCGCGGCCACGGCTGGACGGCTCTTCGGTGCTGCTTCTGGCAAGGGAAGGTGGAGTGCCCGACCTGCAGGCGCCCCACCCCCGCGAGCGGGTGTCTCGGGAGCTTGGGGCGATCATCACTCGTGCGACCCGTGCTGACGCGATGAAGCGCTACGTGTCGGTCCGAGCGCTGGCCGACGACATTCGGCGCTATCTGGCCAACGACGAGGTGATGGCGCTGCCGGACAACTCGGTCCGCAGGGCGCAGCGCTGGTTGTCGCGCCATCAAGAGACGA
>CAYYHT010000296.1:0-8887 GCA_964471355.1 uncultured Enterobacteriaceae bacterium | reverse complement strand
CACAGCCTCACCGCGGGCATCCGGTTCTTCCGCACCCGCCGACAACATCAACATGAGGACAAGTGCGCTCACGGGACCAACACGACAATGTCGTCATAAAGGTGCTCGATGGTCTGGTTGGTTCCGCCGTGGGCGACGCCGATCACACGAGCCGTCGGCGACGGAAACAGTGTGTTGGTGTGGCTGACGGTCACGGTGTTGCTGGGGGTCTGCAGGCTCTCCCAGGTTGCTGTGATGTCCTCGCCGTCGACCTGTACCCGAATGCGGGTCAGCTCGGTCTCGCCGATGGTGTAGGGATTGGCCACCGTCGCCAAGACGACCTCGGAGTTCAAATGGCGCCGCACGATGCGCAGCTCTGACAGCCACGTGTCTGTGCCATCGACGTCGTAGCCCCAAGGGTCGTTGATGCGCACCATCCAGTAGTTGCTGCAGTCCACAAATCCCCAGACCACCGAGTTCTGGTTGTACGGGATGCTGTTGCCACCCTTGTGGTCCACCGACTGCCGAACCTCGTAGGTAAACGTCGCAAGATCGGCCAGATCGGGGCCTGTGGCGACCGCCGGGCTGCCGGTGCCCTCCCAGATGTAGAAGCCCGTGAACACCATGGCGACGGAGTTGATGTCCCAGCCTTGGTCCGAGCCCGAGCCGCAGGCCCCGGCCCATTCAGTGTCCGCGAGTGCCGCAACTCCGTCAAAGGGCTCGTGGTAGGGCTCGGGGTCGACGCAATCGGCGATTCCGTCCGCGTCTGCGTCATTTTCTCCCGGGTCGATGGCTCCGTCGCAGTCGTTGTCGACGCCGTCGCAGATCTCAGTGCCATCGGGATGAACGTCGGATGCGGCGTCATCGCAGTCCCCATCGACCGCGACCTCGTCTGAACCCGGCTCACAGCTCAGGAAGACGGCGCCTGCCCCGAACCCGTCGCCATCAGCGTCTGTAAACACCGACTGCGCATCGCTGGCATCGTTGTCGACCACGCCATCGCAGTCGTCATCGATCTCATTGCAGAACTCTGCCTGCCCTGGTCCCACCGTCGGGTCGTCGTCATCGCAGTCATCGTCGCGCGACACGCCGTCGTTGTCCCGATCGAGCGCCGCTTCGATGTCCGAGTCGCTGACCGTCTTGCAGGACGCGACAAGGGCGGTCAACAAGACCAGATGGGCAATGGGCGCCTGCACCTCTCGAGAACCTCCGAAGGCCCAAAGTGTACCCGGGGAGTCGATCCCTTGGACGGCAGATGTCGGCAGTCCGCCCCGAAATCCTAGGCCCCCTGCTCAGCCAACCAGTGGGCAAGCGCCGCCGCATTGCCCAGTCGATTGGCCGCCCGGCCTCGGGTCGCCACCGTCATCGGCTGCAGCCCCTCGCGCAACAGCACCTGGTCTGGACGACCCGACGGCCCCCGCCGGACGTTGCAGTACACCGACTTCAACCGGACCACCGATGTGGGCTCCCCCAGCTTCTCAAGCGCCTCTTCGGCTCCTGCCCAGCTCCATGCCACATACAGATCACTCTCGGTGCGAAAGCGTTTCCACTGCGATTGCACGGTCGCGAAGGGAACCGCGGTCGACAGGTCCTCCTCCCCAAGCTCCATGTGGCGAATCTTGCACTCGTTGGTCGGCCCATTCACCTGCACGATGCAGTCGAATGCCTGTTGGGTGGCGGGTCGGAAGGCCGTCACTTGCACCAGCTGAAGCGATGCGGCGGGCACCGTGCCCCGGGCAGGGGTCGTCTCGACGTACAGCACCACCACGTCGGACCAGCGCTGATGCAGCTGCTGGGTGCGCGACGGGCCGCTGCGCACCGGACGCCTTGGGCTCGGCTTGGCCTGAGACCGGTGAGCGAGCTGCCCCTCGATGAGTGCTGTGAACCCATCGAGCAGATGATCGATGCCCGGACTGTCGGGCTCGCAGATGGCAAGTGCGGACGCAATGGACTCAATCGTGGACAGGCAGTGAGCCGCCGGCTCCTTGCGAATGCGGTACGCGCCCGGCTTGTCGGGCGACAGCGCCACATGGGGCAGCCCGCTGATCCACGGGTTGTCGCGGTACAGCGACCGCGCCTGAGGCCAGGTGCCGTCCAGCACCACCAAGTGGTCGGGAAGCTGTTCGGCGGGAATGGTGGCCAGGTCCCGCGCCCCCTCTGCCGGGTACAGCAGCGCGGCATGGGTCGACAGAGGTGGACGCTCTATCCGTCCGTCCCAGGCCATCTGCACGTCGACCTGCTTCAGGCCCAACCGCGCCAAGCGCGCGGTGTTGAACGGATGATGCCGCTCACCCGGATGTTGCACCACGGTGATGCCAATGCGATTCGGAAAGCGCTGAATCGCGTGGCAGACACACATGGAAGCAGGGCGACGGCACTGCAGACAGTCTTCTCTGGCCATGCCCCCTGGTATCGGGCCGCGGCAAGGCCGTCGCTATTCGCACCAGCTCGGCAGGGTTGCGGGCAGTCCATCGAGCCACGGACTCTCGGAGTCAAAGCGGTGGTCGCCAAAGAAGGTCGCCAGCATGCCGACGGCCTCTGTCGGCGGCAGGTGTCCGGCACTGTGCTCGCAGGCGATGGTGAAGTGACCGTCGTCTCGCAGCATCTGGTCAAAGCTCATGCTGGCGGTGTGGAAGTTGTAGCCGGCGTAGGTGTCGGACGGTCCGCCCCAGGTGATGAGCACCGGTACGTCCCGTTCAGGCTCGGTGTAGAAAGCGCCCATAGCCCCCCCCGAAAACGGAGCGGTCGCCGCCAACACATCGGACCGATGCATGGTCAGCCAAGTCGTCATCAAGCCACCGGCGCTCATGCCGGTGGAGTAGACGCGGTTGTGATCGACCTGGTACTGGTCCCATAGGCAGGGGAGAACGGCGTCGAAGAGCGCCAGGTCCGCGTTGTTGTCGGACGCATCGTTGAAGTCCCACTCGAACTGCGATCCCGCACTCTCGGGAGCGACGATGATGTATCCCTCGTCAGCCAGACCGCGAATGCCCATCCAATCCAGGGTCTCGGTGGCGTTGCCGCCCCACCAGTGCCAAGCGAACAGGACTGGAGCGCCCTCAGGATTTTCCGGAAGCTCGACTTCGAGGGTGCGAGTCTGCCCCGCGACCTCGACCTGGACCGTGCCCGTCTCGAACGGAGTGCAGCTGCGTGCCTCGCCCCAGGGGTTCTCGGCGGGAAGCTCAACTTCGTCGTCGACCTGGTCCGGACCGGGATCGGCGGGGTCACAGGCGATGAGAAGAAACAGGGGTAGAGCGAATAAAACGCGCAAAGGGCACCTCCGGATGCCAGCCAAATGCCCCGTTTTTAGTGTACGCACAACGAACAGATATGAGCACTAGCCGTACGTTTTCGATACACTCGGTCCATGGGATTGAGTGCATACGAGGCGTTCGTGCTGGTGATCGAGCAGGGCTCGGTGTCTGCTGCTGCGCGCGTGTTGGGTGTTCCTCGACCGACCGTCAGCCGCCGACTCGCTCGCCTTGAGCAGCGCCTCGGAGAGCGTCTGTTCCGCCGCGGCGCCCGCAAGGTCATCGTGACCCGAGCCGGCCAAGAGCTGTACCAGCGGGTGCGCACGCCACTGGGGCAGCTCGCCGCCGCCGAGCGCGAGATCATCGACCGCAGCAACGCCCCGCGAGGCCTGCTCAAGGTGGCCATTCCGCCACTGCTGGCAATCCCGCTGGCTCCCATGCTGCTTGAATTCCAGCAGCGCTATCCGCAGGTGGCCCTCGAGGTCTTTACCGAGACGCGCTTTGTTGAGCTGACCGCCGAGGGCTTTGATGTGGCTCTGCGCGGCGGCGTGCTGCGCAACCCAGATCTGGTGCAGCGGCGCCTGCTGACAATGCGCGCGGGGCTGTACGCATCGCCCGAGTACCTGGCCGCCCGAGGCGAACCGCGCGAGCTCGTCAAGCTGCCCATGCATGTGCTGCTGCGAAGCTACAGCGCAAGGGACGAGCCCCGCGTCTGGTGGCCTCTTCGCGACGGAGGCCGGGTTCCGGTGGAGGGCTCGTTCGTCACCAACGATCGGGCGCTGCTTCGAGCCGCGTGCACCGGAGGCCATGGCATCGCTCTGCTGGCTGCGGTGCCGCCGCTCGATCCGCGCCTCATCCAAGTACTGCCCGAGGTCGCGGCGCAATTTGGACTCCATGTGGTCTACCCAGAGCGGTCCCTGCTTCCGCCTCGCTCGCGAGCCTTCATCGACATGGTGGTCGCCTTCTTCGAGCGATGGGACGGCTAGCTTCACAGAAGCCCAATGGTGCTGTGTTACATGGCGCCGATGCGCGCTACCGTACGTTTCCGCCTTCCCAGCGGCGAAATCCGTGTCCTGGGTCATGGCGCCCTGATCGGCCGATTGTGGTCGGCAGAGCTCCAGCTCAACGATGCACGAGTCAGCGAGGCCCACGCGATGGTCAGCCTGCGCGGTCGCGATCTTCGGTTGCTGGCACTCCGCGGTCGCTTCTCCCACAAGGGCAAGACGCTGTCCGACCTGGTGCTGCGGCCAGGACAGCAGATCGCGCTCGCATCAAACCTAGCGCTCGAGGTGGTCAGCGTACAGGTGCCAGACGACGTGTTGGCCCTCGAATCGGACATGGTGGCGCGCCAGATCTTGACCGGCGTCACCTCTCTGTTCGGAGGAACTCGCCCACGCTTGGTCTCTGGCTGGGATTCCGCCGCTGCTGACTATGTGTGGCCGACCGGCAACGGCTGGATGCGCGGCTCCGAGGGCGCCACTCCCCTGCTGCCCGGAGACAGCTGGGACGTCGACGGAGTGCCGTTCCGCGCCGTCGAAGAGCGCATCAGCGGCTCACCCATGACCGCGCGAGAACTGGACTACAGCAAGGCGATCAAGATCGTCGCGCGCTTCGACACCGTCCACTTAGTGCGCGAGGGCGAGCCTGTGGTCGTGATCACCGGCAAGTCGGCGCGGCTCATCAGCGAGCTAGTGGCCATCGGCTGCCCGGTGAGCTGGGAAGATCTCGCTGGACAGCTGTGGGGAGACGGACGCCGGGACGTCCTTCGCCGACGCTGGGACATGCAGCTTCTTCGCCTGCGGCAGAAGTTCAGAGAGCATGGCATTCGGCCGACGCTCATTCGAGCCGATGGCTCCGGTCTGATCGAGCTCGTACTGGGCCGTGACGACGTCTTGGTCGATGACAGCTGAATTCAAGCCCGGCAGCGCCGCAGCGTGGACCCATGCCGGAGACGATCTGTCGGCCGAGGCTCCTCCAGCGGACGAGCGCTACACATCCGGCGGAGAGCTGGGACGCGGCGGAATGGGGGTGGTGCGCAGCGCCAGCGACTCGTGGCTCGATCGCGATGTCGCCGTCAAGCGACCCCACGCGGACCTCAGCGAAGACCTGCGCAACAGGCTCATGCGAGAAGCCAAGATCACCGCACGGCTGGCTCACCCCGGCATCGTGCCGATCTACGACGTCGGATTCGATGAGGACGGGCCGTTCTACACCATGCCGGTGCTGGTCGGCCGCACGCTCGAAGCACACATCGAGGACAGCGAGCTGGGCCTGAGTGCGATGGTCCGAAGCCTCGCCTCGACGTGCCGGGCAGTGGCCTATGCCCACACTCACGGGGTCATCCACCGGGACCTAAAGCCCGCCAACGTGCTGTTGGGCGCCTATGGCGAGGTCTGGGTCATGGACTGGGGGGTCGCCCTCGATCCCGAAGTCCCCGACAATGCCGTCGTCGGAAGCCGGGGTTTCCAGAGCCCGGAGCAATTGGCCGGCACTCCGGTCGGGCCAGCCGCCGACGTCTGGAGCCTGGGCGCCACACTCGAACAGATCCTGCGGGCACAGGCCGAGCCACAGCCCGAGCTTGCCGCCGTGGTGCGGCGATGCTGTGAGGACGACCCCAACAAACGCTACTCCGACGGCGGCGCCCTGGCCGATGAGCTCGAGCGCTGGCTCGACGGGCAGCGGGTGGCGGCTCACGACTACTCGGCGGGCGAGGTCATGCGCCGACTGGCGGTGCAGTACCGGGCCCCCCTGGCGGTTGGCGGCGTCGCCCTCATCGCGCTGGCCATCGTCATCGCGCTGGCATTCTCGAACCAACGCATCGAACGAGACCGTGCGTTGGCAGCCGAAGTCCAGAGTGAAGCCGCACGCCAGCAGGCAGATGCGAGCCTATCGGTCTCCCTGGCCCAGCAAGCACAGACGCTGCAGGCGCTCAACATTCGACCCGAGGCCGAAGTCCTGGCAGCCCGTTCGCTCGAGCTGACCGACAACCCGCTGGCCCGCGGCGTATTGATGGCGTGGGCAGGCACACCTCGCACACCCCTGATGGACGTGATTCCGTCCCCTTGCGAGACCCCGTGGCCAGCCCGCGACGGCGGCTGGCTATGCACCGGCGATTCGCTCACGATGCTGGACTCCAGCGGGAACCAGGTCTGGAGCACAGACGCACCGGCCCCTGAGATCGACGGCACTCCGGTGGGCTGGGCGGGCGAGTACCGCGATGTCAGGGCCTATCAAGACGGCACTGTGCTGCTGCTGCGCTCGTCGAACGTGCTCGAGGTCTGGTTCGATGGAGCGCGGGTCTCTGCCACCGCCGCCCTATGGCCGGTGCAGCTCGCTGACGGCGACATCCCGGCGGTCACCGGCGGCGGCAAGGTCGGCCTCGTCGACGGCCCCGCCGGCACAACCACCTGGTCAGAGCCGACCTGCTCGACCGTCATCGAGACCGCATTCATCGGTCAGAAAGGGGTGGTGGTGGCGTGCAAAGAAGCCGCGATCTTCACCGGCACGCTGCCCAAACTCGACGGCCCGACCATCCTTGACAGCCACGTCAGCGCGATCACCTGGGCCGATGGCTTTGTGCTGGGCACCTTTCAGGGACAGTTGCTGACCCCAGACGGCGATGGCTGGGCCATCAGTGACGCCGGAGTTGGCGGAATTCGTCAGCTTGAGACCCTTCCCGAGGGCCAACTGGTAGCGGTCGGAGAGCGTGGCCGGGCGCGAATCTGGTCTGCGTCCAACCGCATCTTCCTGGGCTCGCTGCCGGGCCGCGTCGGACGCGTCCGAGCCGTCGGCGACGTCATCGCCGTGATGGGCGACGAACTGCACCGGTACAAGGTTCAGGACAACCTGCTTCCCGTCCGCTTCGACCGGTCGAACGAAGGCGGGCTGGCCTATCTGTCTGTCGGGCCATCTGGGCAGCGACTGCTCGCTGGCAGCGCGTCGGGGGACATTGTGACCTGGACCCACTCGGGTTCTGCCACCACCCTCAATACGACCAAGCAGCACATCGCCCGAGCCGGCGTGTTGCTGGACGACCGCACAGCGATGTTCAGCGAGCAGCCCGGCGGGCTCTTCAAACACGACCTGGTGACGGGCGACAGAACCCTCGAGATGGTGTTTCTGTCGCGGCACCTCGTGGCGCTCGACGAAGGCTATGGCTACCTCAGCTACGACAACGCCCTGCGCATCAACACCGAGACCTACATCCTGCCGGCCCCGGCGACGGCGATGACAACCGACCGACCCTACTGGATCACCGATCAGGAGGGTGGCGTTCACCGCCTGGGTGACGATGGCGTCAGCCCCCAGTTCACACTCGACCGCTCAGCGCGCGCGGTGGTTCAGCTCGGCACCACCCTGATTCTCGCCGAGGGTACCGACATCGTGGCCCGGGACTTCTCGGGCGCCGAGCAGTGGCGGTGGACTGGAATCACCGGAATCACCGCCATGCACGCCACCGCAGACTGGATCGCCATCGGCGACGGGGACGGACGACTGAGCATCCTCAATTCAACCGGCCAGCTCGTCGCCAGTGTCGCCGGCCACGACCGCCTCATCTCGGGGGTCCAGATTCGCGGCGATGTGGTGTTCACCGGCAGCTGGGATGGCACCGCTCGACGCTGGGGCCTGCAGGCCGCCACAGCCGATGGGGCCGCCCTGTCAGCGCTCGTGCAGCGCGAGTGGGGACTCGACGTCGACCAAGCCCTGGCAGGCGCCGACCGACGCTAGCCATCAGCGGCTTACCACGACCCACACAGCTGGTTCGCCATGACGCTGCCGACCGCGTCGTCGTCCAGGGCGCTGTTGAACACCAGACTCTCGTCGACGGTGCCCGTCAGAAAGCGCGTCGTGTTGTTCGGGTCGTTGCCCACTGCGAACGGCCGGGCACCGTGCAGGATGGCCGTGTACGGAACGGTGCGGGCGCCCGTGACCTGGCCATCGGCGTAGATCGAGACCTCTCCACCATCAAAGACCATCGCCAGGTGTGTCCACTCGTCCATGCACATCGGACCAGCATCGAACACGACCTCGAGCCCGCCGCTGCCCGCTTCGAATAGCGAGCTGATCTGGCTGTTGTTCAGCATCAGGGCCGTGCCGCTGAAGTTCGGCATGCCATTGCCCGACGTCATCACGAAATCGAGCGCCGAAGCGCCCGGAGTCCGCACCCAGGTCATCATCGTGAACGTCGACGGATTCAACGGTGCGGCGGTTGCTGCCGATACCCAAGACGCGCCATCGAGTACCAGACCATCGCCGACCACCGCCGGCGCAAATGCTGCGGTGCCGACAAAGCTGCCGTCGAGCGTGCCGGCCGCGTCGTTCACGTCTGCGATGCCCACCGTGTCGTAGTTCCAGTCCACTGCCGCGATGGGACCCGAGTAGGCCGGCAAGACATCGCACGCCGAGAAGTCGAACTCGGCCATGCAGAAGCCATCGCAAGACGTGCTGCTGTCGCAGTCCTCGTCCACTCCACTGTCGCATTGCTCAGCCGCGCCAGGGTGAATCGCGGCCCCTGTGTCGTTGCAGTCGGTCCCCACCGCGACGTAGCCGACCGGTGCCGAGGCCGAGCAGTCCGCCCCCTGCACCGTCACCGCCGCATCGCCATGCCCGTCCCCGTCGCTGTCCGCAAAGAACAGGGGCTTGGCTCCGTCGTCAAC
>CAYYHT010000295.1:0-8928 GCA_964471355.1 uncultured Enterobacteriaceae bacterium | reverse complement strand
GCCCACCACATTGTCGTCGACGGGCCACTCGGCTTGGCCAAACACGGCCCACCGGTCGGGCACAGCCTTGCCCTGTTCGCGCACGTCCTTTTGCTTCACCCGCCAGCCGATGCCCGAGCGCACGTCGGCGCGCAAGTTGTCGGGCAGGCCGTCCATTCGGCTGTGCGCTTCGGTCAGCAGAGCCAAGTGGCCCAGGCGCCACAGCAGCCGCTCTGGCCAATCATCTCCAGCACCCACCACATCGGCCATCTGGCGCACCCGAGAGGCCAGGCCAGGTGCCTGCGCATCGACGAGTCTGGCTGCCTGTTGCTGCCAATACCGGTCGGGCTCGGCCTCGACCGCGGCCAGGCCGTTGCGCATGAGGTCGTCCATCCACAGATTCAGCGCCGCAATGCCCGCCGTGACGGCCTGTTCGCGGCTCTTGACCCGCTTGCTGCGCGCTGCCTCGTCGACCTCTTTTTCGGGGGCTTGTGCCCGGGCATCGGCCTTGGCGGCCCGCTCATCGCGCCCCTGAATCCAGTCGACGACCCACGGCGGTTGCGTCTGCTGTGGCACCCGGGCTGGCTCGCCGGCGGCGACCATCAACAGGGCCAGGCTGTGCTTGCACGGGTGTTTTCGGCTTGGGCAGCTGCACTTGAAGCCCGTGGAGCGCAAGTCGCATCGCACCTGGTAGGTCGCGCTGCCCTTGCATTCGCCCCAGATGGCGCGTTCGTCTTGGCCAAGCCCTTGCCAGAACCGCGGCGCGGTGTTCTTTTGGGCGGCCGTGATCGAGCGGTCATCGGGGGCCAGCGCGTACACTTGTTCGACGGTCAGAAGCATGGGCGCGCCATGGTACTGCGCATCACGGACAGGGACTGTCCGCCTTGAACTCTTCCATCGTGTCGTACCAGCCCGAGCCGTACGCCGACATGTAGTAGTTGATGGCGGGGCAGTCGGCGGCGGGATCGTCTTGTCCGGGGCCGCCCGAGCTGTAGCTGATGTACTCCGAGCGCAGCTCGCAGTGCAGGAACATCACCGCGACGGAAGCGCTGTAGACGCAGGTGTCGTCGCATTCCTGTGAGAGCAGCGCCTGGCTTGGGTCGAGGTAGTCGCGGCTGTTGAGGGTATAGAAGTCGGGGCAGGCCGGGTCGCCGCTCATGGACGTCCAGTAGATCATGCGGTCCCAGCCACTGCCGCAGTCGACGGGGTGGGAGTTCATGTCGAGGTAGTCGCAGTCGGAGTCGGGCTCGAAGGGCAGGTCCACATCTGTGTCTGTGTCTGCGTCCGAGTCGGCATCGGTGTCCGAGTCTGTATCGGTGTCCGAGTCGGTGTCGGTGTCGGTGTCGGTCTCGACGGTGTCGTCGGCGGTCTCGACCGGGGCAGAGGCGATACAGGAGAGCAACGTGAAGAGGACCAACATGCCCTGTGGTTAAGCTCCTGGCACGGGGCTTGCGACACAACGGGGAGGTCGTGCGGAGGTCCACCCATGAAGAAAGCCCTGATTGTCCCTGTTGTTGCGCTGCTGGCCTGGATTGGCGGCGCATTCGTGCTCGATGTGTACGGCGCCGAGCATGCTGTCGACGGTAGCTGGGATCTCATCATCGTAGCGGGCTGCCGGGTCAACCCCGATGGCACTCCCAGCTTGGCGCTGCAGCGCAGGGTGGACCGAGCCATGGACATCTACGAGCAGGGAGCCGCCCCTCAGATGTTGTTCACAGGTGGCAAGGGGGACTTCGGGGGAACCGAGGCCGAGGCGGCTGCCAGCTATGCCCGCACCCAAGGCTTGCCGGCCGCCGCAATCCTTCTCGAGGACGAGTCCCACAGCACTGACGAGAACGCCCGCTTCTCCTCTGAACGCTACCCGGCCCATCGCGTGCTGGTGGTCTCGGACAGCTACCACATCTTCCGCGTCGAGCGTGTGTTCGGACGCTACTACCCTGATGTCCGAGGTGTCGGCAGCACGCCTCGGCCTTGGTGGCGCTTTCGAGGCAGCATGCGCGAGGTGCTTGCGGTGGGCTGGTACGGCGTGACCGGCCGCTTGTAGGCCTCAGCCGTCGGACTGCTGTCCGTGCTCGACCACGCTGCGAATGCCGTCCTCGATGCCTCGGGCTGCGAAGCCGAGGTCGCGCTCGGCGGCCGAGTCGTCAAAGCCAATCCAGACCGGCACCGGCAGAGGGATGAGCCAAGGTCCGGCTCCGGTGACGCGCTTCCAGGTCGACAGCAGCTCGTAGATGCTGACGGAAGGCCCGGTCACGTTGTAGCTGTTGCCGACGCTGTCCTCGTTGGCCAGTGCCCCACCGATGGCTACGGCGACGTCCCGTGCGTGCACGTGGGGAATGCTGACCGTCGGTGCGATGCGCACCATGCTCTTCATCCAGTCGGCGTAGCGGGCGGTGGCCTTGTGGTCGCGGGGGCCGTAGATCGGCCCGGGACGCAGGCATGTCAGGCGAAGTTCGTGTTCTTTGGCGACGGCCCACGCGCGCTGTTCTGCCTTGGCCTTGGACAGGCTGTAGTACTTGTTGGTGGTGATGTGGTTGACGTCGAACCGCGGATTGTCCGGGTCGATCATGTCGCCGTCCTCGGCCACCAGCCGATTGATGCGGGTTCTGTAGACCGCAACCGTGCTGACGTTGACCACTCGGCTGACTCCAGCGCTCGCGGCCGCCGAGATGGTGTTCTCGGTGCCGGCGACGTTGGCGGCGATGAAGGCGTCGGGGTCGACCTTGTCCCAGCCGGGAGAAAGGGCCGCGTTGGCGACGACGGCATCGACCCCCTCGAAGGCCGCAGCGAGAGAGGCCGCGTCGGTCAGGTCAGCCTTGCGAAACGAGACCTGTGGCCCCTCGAGCCAGGCGCCCTTGGAGGGCGTTCGCACCACGCCGATCACACTGGCTCCGCGGGAGACCAGCTCTTCGACAATGTGGCCACCCAGAAAGCCGGTGGCTCCCGTAATGGCGACGTTCAGACCAGTGAGATCGGGCATTGGCCCTCGGGATGCTCAGGCGGCGAGGGGAGTGGCGCGGTTTCCGGCGAGCACGAATGCGGTGTCAAACTCACCGGAGGCGATCTGGCTGACGGCCCCGTTGGCTTCAAGCACTGTGTAGCTGTTGCGGTCGTGGTCGTAGCCGAGCGCGACCACCGCTTCACTGCCCTGGCCTTCGACCGCGCAGATGTGAGGCTGGCCAGACGCGAGCAGTGCACGCAGGTTGCCCAGGCTCATGGTGCTGTTGCTGGTGGCGGGAAAGGAGACGACCGGGGTGACGGAAGTGGCGGGGCTGTGCCGCTGTGGGGTCATCGAGGTGCTCCAGTTCGAGGTGGCGTGCGATTATCCGTTGGCGGGATGGATCGCCAACGGAGGCCGCGTGCAGCTGACGATCGACAAAACCTGGGACGGAGCGAGCATCGACGACGGTGAGCTCGTGCGGCTGCGTCTGATTCTGGGGGACGACGGGCTGCGCATCGAGGTGTCGGCTCCGTACCATGGGGACCCGACGCCGCCAGGGCCACCGGGGCCGACGGACAAGCTGTGGGAGCACGAGGTGGTCGAGCTGTTCGTGGTGGGTGCGGACGACCACTACACCGAGATCGAGCTTGGTCCTCATGGGCACCATCTGGTGCTTCAGCTGCAGGGCGTTCGCAATTGCGTTGCCAAGCTGCTGCCGTGCGCCCTGGGAGTCCACCGCACCGAGGACCGATGGACTGCGCAGGCGGTCATTGAATCCGAGCTTTTGCCACAGCGGCCGTGGAGGATGAACGCGTTCGCCATCCACGGTGAGGGTGCCTCGCGGCGGTACTTGGCGATGACTCCTGTGCCGGGAGATGCGCCCGATTTTCACCGCATCGAGCTGTTTGAGGCTGGCAGCATCTAGGCACCTGTGGCTGGTGTACCATCGCCCGCTGGAGGTCTGTGGTGGCCGAAGCCCGTGCCAGTTTGACGATTGTGATCGCTCGACCGATCGCGGAAGTATTCGCGTTCATGGTGGACTACCGCAACAACCCCAAGTGGCAAGAAGGGCTGCTTGCAGTTGAGCAGCCAGACCACCCACCGCATGTGGGGGCGAAGATCTCGACCACACGCAAGGTCATGGGACGCACCACGACCTCGGTCATCCGGATCACTGAATACGCAGACGAGCGCGTCATCCGCTCTCGAACCGATTCAGGACCCGTGGACTACGAGGGCGGGTACCGGTTCGAGACGGCTGGCGATGAGGGCACCCGGGTCGTCTATGAGGGCACCATCACCACTGGCAGGTTCATGGGGCCGGTCGGTCGTTTGCTGGCCAAGGGCTTTCAGCGGCAGATGGACGGCAATCTGAAGGCGCTCAAGCGCCTGCTCGAGGATCAGTGATGCAGCAGATTTGGATGAGAAAAGAGGGCGACCCGAATGTGTTGTCCATCGAAGAGCACCCCGATCCCCATCCAGGCGTGGGCGAAGTCCGCATTGACGTCCAGGCCTCTGGGGTCAACTTCGCAGACCTGATGGCGCGCATGGGCATGTACCCAGATGCGCCCCCGCTTCCGCGCTGCGTCGGCTACGAAGTGGCCGGGGTCATCGACGAGGTGGGGCCAGGTGGCGAACAGTCGCTGCTCGGCACGCCGGTCATCGCGATGACGCGGTTCTTTGGCTATTCATCCAAGGTGGTCGTGCGCGCGATTCAAGCCGTCCCGCGTCCCAGTGGCATGGACGCCATCACCGGCGCTGCGGTGCCGGTCGTGGGTCTGACCGCGTGGATGATGTGCGAAGTGATGGGCCGGGTTCGGCAGAACGATCGCGTGCTGGTGCACTCCGCGGGTGGCGGTGTCGGTCTGGCCGCCCTGGACTTGATTCGCTGGCGCGGCGGTTTTGCCATCGGGACGGCGTCGAAGGGCAAGCACAAGTTCCTGCGCGCCCGCGGCTATGACCACCTCATCGACTACCGCGAGCAAGACTTCGAAGACGTGCTCAAGAACGAGCCGGGCCTCGATCTGATCTTCGACCCCATCGGCGGCAAGAGCTGGGCGAAGGGCCTTCGACTGCTGAGGCCGGGCGGTCGGCTGATCTGCTTTGGATTCTCGGCGGCGTCTCCCGGCTCGAGCCGGGCGCTGTTCAGCGCTGTGGTTCCGATGCTGGAAGTGCCGTGGTTCAAGTTCAACCCGATCACGCTGATGAACCAGAACAAGGGTGTCATGGGCGTGAACATGGGCCACCTGTGGGACGAGACAGAGCGCGTCGTGGGCTGGCTTGGACAGATGCTGCAGCTGCACGAACAGGGGGTGTTTCGACCCGTCGTCGACCGCACCTTCAAGTTCTCAGAAGCTGCAGATGCCCACCAGTACATCCATGACCGCAAGAACACCGGCAAGGTCATCCTCCTGCCGGACTGAGGGGTTACTCGGCCCCCATGTCTGACGCATGGCTGTTTCTCAAGGAGTTCGCGCGCAAGCCGGGCCAGCTCGGCGCGGTGACGCCATCGGGTCCGAGGCTTGCACGTGCCGTGGTTCGTGCCGCCGATCTGCGAGACGAGCACCTGATCGTCGAGCTTGGCGCTGGCACCGGGCCGTTCACGATGGCCATCCTGGCGGCGGTTCCAAGCTGCTCCTTTGTCGCCTTCGAGCCCAGCGATGTGCTGGCCGCCCGACTGCGCCACATGATGCCCGACCTCGATGTGGTCGAGCGCTATGCCGACGAGCTGCCGGCGGTGCTTGCCGAGCGCGGACACACCCACTGCGACCGCGTGATCTCCGGACTCCCCTGGGCCGTCTTCGACGAGCAGATGCAGCGGGACACGCTCAAGGCCGTGACCGAGTGCATGCAGCCCGACGGCGTCTTCATCACCTTCCAGTACATCCACTCCCAGGTCTTGCCTGCTGCGCGCAAGTTCCGGGGGCTGCTCGACGAGCGCTTTGGGCGCATTGACAAGGTGCACGGCAGCTGGCGGAACGTGCCGCCGGCCTTCCTCTTTGTGTGTCGCGAGCCGCGCTAGCCAGCGGCGCCAAAACGACGCAAAACGAGCCGGCATCGGTGCTATCGTGGGCCTCTTGGAGATCCCTATGCGTACCTTGTCTTCCCTGTTGCTCCTCGCGATGTGCACCACCGCATCTGCTGTCCCGCTCACCTTCTCGTAGCAGGGGCGAATCCTCGACTCGTCGGGTGCTCCACTGCAGGGTTTTCAGAACCTGACCTTCTTGGTGTACGAAAACCCAGCCGGCGGCACCGCCGTCTGGAGCGAGACCCAGTCGGTCACGTTCGAAGACGGCTACTACAACGCCGAGCTGGGCGGGACGATCGCCATTGATCCCGACATCATGGACGGCGACGACTACTACCTGGGCATCGCCGTCGGAACCGGCGCCGAGCTGTCCGACCGCTTGCCCTTGCACTCGGTGCCCTTTGCCTTCCACTCGCTGTCCGCCCAGAGCGTGAGCGGTGGCGGCGTCGTTGATGCCTCTAGCATCGAAGTCGGTGGCGTCACCGTCATCGATAGCGCCGGAAAGATCGAGTACAGCAGCTTGTTGAACGTGCCCGCCTCGTCCGACACACTTCTGGACCTAGGCTGCACCGCAACGGGCTCTGTCGCCATCTACAGCGGCACCGCCTGGGCCTGCGGCACCCTGCAGACCGATGCATCGGCCCTGACCAGCGGCACCATCTCGCCAGACCGACTGACCTTTGGCACGAGCGCAACCACGGTCGCCGCGGGCAACCACGTGCACACCAGCGGCTTCAATGTCAGCGCCCAGACCAGCGACTACAGCATCTTGGCCAGCGAGGCCGACGGCAACACGGCCATCTCGAACGAGGGCGCCAGCGCTCCGGTCGTGTACACGCTGCCCGCCGCTGAAGAGGGCCTGAAGATTCAGGTTGTGCGGTCGGCGGACTTTGGCGTCAGCGTACTGCCGGCTGGCACCGACACCATCAATGGCCTGACCGAGCCACAACTGCTACCGCGCAACTACACGGCTGGCACATTTATCGGCGTCAGCACTAGCGCTTGGGTCGCTTCTGGCGATGCGGTCAGCCCGCTCGATGCGCTCAAGAATGGCCTGACCTTCAACACTTGCGGCCAGACCGGACAGGACGGCCCGACGGCCGGCATGTGTGCAGGCGAGTACGGTGGCATCGACGCCATCACAGACAACTTGGTGGTGACCTCGGGAATCCAGCACTGGACCGCTCCAGTTGATGGCACCTACCGCATCGAGGCCTGGGGCGCTGAAGGCGGCGGTCGCTACTACGGCGGCTCGCACTGCACCGGTGGCCTCGGTGGCTTCGCGGCCGGCGACATTGTGCTGAGTGCTGGCGAGACCATTCAGATCTTGGTCGGTCAAGAAGGCGGCTACATCGACGACTCGACCACCCGCGCGCAGGGAGATGGCCAAGGCCTGAACGGTGCAGGTGGTGGCGGCAGCTTCGTCGTGACAAGCACCAATACACCGCTGATCATCGCTGGCGGCGGTGGTGGACGGCACCCGTCCCACTCCAACTGCACCGATACAACGATTCACGGTGGCCAAACAGATTTCTCGGGTGACGCTGCTGGCCCCACACAGGACGGAAGTTCTGGCGGTGGTGGTGGTGGCTTCACCAACAATGGCAGCGGCAACTGGGGCGCGACGCACGGCTGCAAGGGCGGTGACTCGTTCCTGAATGGAGGTCAAGGTGGCGTTGCGAGCCAGGGCCAGAGCGGTGGTTGCTGTGGCTACACCTACTTCACGACCATTGCCTTCGCGTCGGGTGGCTTTGGTGGTGGCGCCGGTCCTCGCTACTGGAGCTCAAGTGCGGGTGGCGGCGGCTACTCGGGCGGCAAGGGCTGGAACAGCGTAACGACGGCGGCGTCGCAGTCCGGCGGCACCAACTTCACGTCGGGCACCGATACGCTGACCATTCCTGGCCAGCAGTTCGGGCACGGCAAGGTGCGCGTCACCCTCAAGTGATGTGAGCTAGCGAACGCCTCGGCGGCACTGGGCCGTCAGGGCGAACGCGCCTTCTTCACCGTCTTTGCCCTCGACGACGACCAGCCAGTTGCGCCAGTTGCCGTCGGTGACCGCTTCGGGCCGCTCGCGGGCGGTGCCGTCTTGGACCTTGGCGTCACACTCCATGCCTTGGCCGATGTGCGCGTCGGTGGGGCACTTGGTGCCATCCCACTGAATGACGAACACGTCGAGGTCCGCGCAGGGCGTGTCGAGGGTGAACCAAGCGCGCCACTCCTTGTCGTCGGGGAACGAGAACTTGTAGACGCGCTCGTCGCCGCTGTCGTGGAATGTGGTGGCTGGAGTGCAGAAGTTGCTCTCGTACCACTTGGTGCTGAAGTTCTTGGTGCCACCGCGGGTGTGCCCGATGATTGTCTGGTCGCACTCGATGAAGTCAGTGACGCAGTCTTGGCCGTTGAGCTCGCCGCCGTCCTTGAGGGTGTTGCACTGGCTCTTGCTGATGCCGTAGCCGGGCCATGGCAGCGAGTTGTCGGTGCCGGCTAGCAGGCCAGCGGCCTTCTGGGTGGCCGATTGGGGGGTGGCCTTGCCCGCATCGCCGGTCTCGATCGGGCCGGACGGACCATCGTCGTCTCCGCCGCCGCCCGCTTCTGCGGTGTCAGTCGAAGAGCCTCCACCGGTCAGCGCATTGCGGATCGGGGTGCAGGCAAGAATCCAGAAGACGGTGACGCAGAGGACACCAACGGAAGGTCGAAACACACGCAAGAGAACTCCCTGGCTTGGGGGCCGGAGTGGATAATGAGTCTATGACACGAAACGACCGGTGATGGTTGCCTCGGATCGCAATGCGGCTGCCAGACCGTCTGTGAGGGCGCTTCGGTCCATGCGCCAACCCCAGTTGCCGAGGGCCTGGCCGGGCACGTTCATGCGGGCGCTGCCATCGAGCGAGAGCACGTCTTGCATAGGAACGACCGCCGTATCGGCCACGCTGCGGTACGCCGCGCGCGTCTGCGCCGAGAGCGAGGGCGGGCTGGCCGATCC
>CAYYHT010000294.1:0-8946 GCA_964471355.1 uncultured Enterobacteriaceae bacterium | reverse complement strand
CCAATAAGTACTACTAGTTTAAGTTTAACCTCTTCTGGTCCAGCTGCGCAGTTGGAGCGCGAGCTGCAGTCGAAGCGGCTTGCTTCCGCGCAGCTCCACACCTTGGTGGAGAAGAAGGACAAGGAGGCTCAAAAGGCCCCAGTCCAGGACCAAGATCTCGAGAAAGAACTCGCAGGGCTAAGCAATGCCCAGCAGGTCGAAAACGCAGGTCTCGACGAAGAAGAAGAGAAGAGCAGCTGGCTGTCCCGCGCGTGGGGCGGCATGAAAGATCTCGGCTCGGCCATGGGCAAGGGCGGAAAAGAAGGCGCCATGATGGGCGGGGCGATCACCGCGATCCCCGGCGCTCTCGTCGGAGGCGGCCTTGGAGCCGGCATCGGAGCTGGCGTTGGCAAGGCCAAGGGCGACACCGGAGCCGGAGCCAAGGAAGGCGGCATGTGGGGCGCGAAGATCCTCGGCGCGATCACAGGTGTGGTCGGCGCGGCAATTGGCGGCATTGCCGGCATGGCCAGCGGCGCCATCGATCAGGCTACCTACGACGAAGAAGAACTGCTTGCAGCGACAGCCGACATCCCCGGCTACCACGTCATTCTCGAGCAGATGGCCCACACCTATGCGTACGGCAAGGGCGACGAAAAGACACTCGAAGCTTGGGGCTACGAGCTGTCGTCCGAGTACGAAGACAAAAACTCCGGCTTCCGGGTCGTGGCTTTCAGCCCCATGTCGGACACCGCCCTCGACCCCGATGGCAACGCCCTCAAGCCGGTCGTCGCGTTCCGCGGCACGGCGAACGGCGGCGGCGTCATGGACGACCTCAACGCGCAGGGCATTGGTACCTACCAGTTCTCGCGCAACGAGAAAGAGATCGAGAACACCATCGCCAAGGCCGAGGGCACAGCAGCCCCCGATGTCACCGGACACAGCCTCGGCGGCGCACTCGCACAGCTCTGTGCTGCACGCTTTGGCAGCCAAGTCGGCAACATCATTACCTTCCAGGCAGCGGGCATCGAGGGCGAAGAAGCCCAGCGCATCGACTCCGAAGAGCACAAGGCTACGCACTACCGCGCCGGCGGCGATCTCGTTCACACCGGCGGCGAAGGCTTCGCGGTTGGCGACGTGGTCCAGTTCGACGCCAAGGGCCTCGACACTGCGCTGTCGCACATGACCTTCCCCCTCGCACAGCTCAACGCGCTGCGCGGCAAGACCGACAGCGATGCTCCCCACGTCGAGGGCGCTCGTGGCAGCGGCGACGAGTGGGTCATCGACAAGAAGGGCGACTACCACAACGGCCACTGGGCAGACGAAGAGGTCCAGGAAGAGTCGAACCTCCACCAGGTCAAGAAGTTCGATGACAGCAACGACACCGAGCAGTCGGGCTTGATCGAGAACCTGATCGGCGGTCGCGAGAACGCGGTCAAGATGGCCAAGGGTGCGGGCTCACTCGCCGAGAAGGCTGGAATCACTGGAAAGCAGGACCACTACGCCAAGGCGTGGCGCGAGATTCGCGGTGTGGCCATGAACATCCAGTCCGAGAGCGACATCCCCAAGGTGCGTGACCGCATCATCGACCTGTGCATCAAGCACGAGGTTGCCCCCAAGGACCACGGCCAGTTCATCAGCCAGTCCGAAGCGGCCATGCTCGACGCGCTCGAGATGAAGAAACTCGCCGGCGGCGACATCAGCTAAGCGGCGCTTAGCGTTCGGCGACTTCGGCAGGGCCGGTCTACAGGGCCAGTGCGCTCTTGAGTTCGGCCAGGCTGGCCTCGGACCGAGGGATGTCGATCGCTTTGATCACGGGAATCAAGCCGTTGGGGTCGCCGATGGTCTGCAGGTGGTGCAGCATGCCGGCCCAGATCCATCCAGGCCGCTCGCCGGGCTGCAGGGCGCTGTACGAGGTGAACAGCTGCATGCCAGCCATGCCATCGCGAGGAGCCCCGGCAGCAAGTCGCAGCATCGACATCGTCGTGTGCTCCTCCCCCGTGATGTCGTCCGCTCGCAGCAACTCCACGACGTGCTCCATTCCGGCCTCGGTCTGGCCGACGATGATGAGCAGCTCGGCAAGATCGCCGCGACGGGACTTGTCGGGGCTGAGCGCAAAGGCGCGCTCGCAGAACGGCAGTGCAGCGGCGTAGTCGAAGGGCTCTTCCATGGCCCGGATGCCGCAAGCGGACTGGCAGGTGTCGGCGTTGTCGAGCTCACAGCCTCGGTCGTAGCGTGCCGTGGCGGTGACCCGATCCGATGCGTGTCCGGTGCTGCGGTACATGTAGCCGGCTTCGTCGCATGAGATGGCGTGCCCGAGCTTGCAGGCCTTGTCGAAAAACAGCTTGGCGGGCAAGGAACGACCGCTTCGTTGATGGGACAGGGCGAGCTCGTAGCAATGCTCGGCGGTGCTGCACTCGGTGTCCGAGTCCGGATGCGCGACCACGCCCTCTTGGACCTGAACTCTGTCGGGCGAGTCGCCGGAGCTGAGCAAGAACACCACGGGCAGCAGCGCACCCAAGACCACCAAGACGCCGGCCAAGATGACCGCGACCGCCACGGTATTGCCCACGGCATCGGGCTCATCTTCGTTGGAGGGGTCCATGATGGCCGCAAGCTGTTCGGCGAACTGTGCGTCGCTGATCTCGCCGCGCATCAGGCGGGCTTGCAAGCGCTCCATCTGTTCTTCTTGATTCGACATGAACGCTCCCCGAAGAACGGTTGTAACGCGCCACTTTGGGGGGCCGGCTGCTACCATCGGCATTCTGAACGCCGAGAAGGGGGGCGAGAAATGGGCGCGCAGTGGAAACAGAAACACCGAGTGATTGCCGCTGGGCAGCGAGGTCGGCTGTTCGGAAAGTTGACCAAGGAAATCATGATGGCAGCGCGCGCAGGCGCCGATCCGTCCATGAACGCAGCACTCCGCATGGCATTGGAGGCGGCGCGAAAGCAGTCTGTACCCCGAGATACGATGCAGCGAGCCATCAAGAAGGGGGCGGGGCTGCTGGACGGCCCGGTCAACTTCGAGACCGTGACCTACGAGGGCTTTGCACCACACGGCGTGCCCGTCATCGTCGAGTGCATCACCGACAACAAGAACCGGACCGCGTCGAGCATGCGAGTGCTGTTCCGTGGTGGGCAACAGGGTGCTTCTGGGAGCGTCTCGTGGGACTTTGCACGCTGCGGGATGATCGAAGCCACCCCCCCCGAAGCGGGCGAGGACCCCGAAGAGGCGGCCATCGAAGCCGGTGCCGATGATGTGCACGTCGAAGACGATGGCAGCTCCAGCTTTGTCACCGCTCCCGACGAGCTGCATGCAGTGGCCAAGGAACTCACCGGCCGCGGCTGGACTCCGTTGTCTTCGGCGCTGGTGTGGCTGCCGAACAACCCTCATGAGCTCGACGACGCCAAGCGCCAAGAGGTCGAGGCATGGCTCGAGAAGATGGATGCCGATGACGACGTGCAGAAGATCTTCGTAGGGCTTGGGTAAGTCCTTAACGGCATGATGAAGCGCCTTGGCATTGTCGCTGCCCTGCTTGCCGCTGGGGCTGCGGCCTTGTTCGTCCTGCTGCCGCAACCGGTCGTGGTCGGCTCGGGACCTGACCGTGGAGCGTTGGTCTCCGCGGCTCCGATACCCCCGGCGTCGGTGCTGCTGGTCGATGTGCGCGTGCCGTATTCGCAGCTCGCTCAGGGCATTGAAGCGAGCGTGCCTGAGGTCTTCCTAGACGAGACCGGCAAGGAGCTTCGCGAGGGCGTGCTGAGCGACCTGCGTGGAGAGCGCACCGGAGCCGTCACCGTGAGTGTGCGCGACGAGCGGGTGTTGTTTGAGATGCCAGTGTCGCTGACTGTGAAGGTGTACGGCGAGCGCCGGGCCAACAAGCGCGCAGATCGTGGCGGGGAGGCCCCGGCCGGAGCCGTTGTGGTGGCCAAGCTGGTCGTCGAGATTGAGTACCTGTTCGACGTGGCCGACGACTGGAGCATGCAGTCGACCAGTGTGCTCTCACACCGCTGGCTCGAGAAGCCGACCGTGCAGCTGGGGCCGCTGAAGTTCGGCATCGAGAAGCTCGCCGACAAGTCGCTCGAACAGGTGTGGGAGGACACGGCGGTCAAGTTGGCAGACCGCATGGCCGAACACCCCGGCTTTCGCGATGCCATGCAGCGCACCTGGCAGGGCATGGGCGGTGCGCGGCAGACTCAACGACAGCCCGCGACATGGTGGGTTGCACAGCCCAGCGCCCTATACGCCTCGTCGCCAGTTGCGGGCCCCGACGCGCTGCAGCTGACGGCTGGCGTTGGTGGGCGCTTTCAGCTGGTTGTGGGTGCTGAACCGGAGCCGTCGCCGCTGCCCGCATTCCCGAATCGCTCGCCCCTGCCCCCCGAGACGGGCTTTCGCATGTCGGTGCCGCTGACCATGCAGTGGGCCAGCCTGTCTAAGACCGCGGCGGAGCGGGTGGTGGGCCAGACTTGGAGCTTGCCCGTGGCCGGGACTGACGTGGGTTCGGTGACCGCGACCTCACTCGAGCTGTACCCGTCGAATGACCTGGTGGTCGTCGCCCTGGGCTACACCGCCAGCAATCCGGCCTGGGACACCGATGGCACCCTGTACATGACCGGGCGGCCCACGCTGGACCCCGATGCTCGCGTGGTCAGCATCGAAGACTTCCAGACCCTGGTGCAGACCTGGGACCCTGCGGTGTCCAACGCCCATGCACTGGCCGAATCGGGGCTGCATGACGCCATCAGCGAGCAGCTGACGTTCCCATTTGGTGACCGCATTGACGCCGCAAAACGCGGTGCCACGGCCAACTTGTCGCGTACGACCCAGGATGGTGGCACTCTGCAGGGCCAGCTGGACAGGCTCGAGGTTCAGGCCCTGCGCGTGACGGACACGGGCGTGGTGATCGACGCACTGGCGGCGGGCCAGCTGACTCTGACGACAGCGCTGTAGCAGGCCCTAGGTCTCAGCCGCCTCGCTTCTTGGCCTCGCGAACGACATCGCCGATGGTGTCTGGCAGCGTCTGCTTGGTCGCTGCGGACTGCACAAAGGCAGGGATGGAGCCGCCGGTGTCGGTGCAGATGTAGTACTTGATCTTGGTCTGGTCGCCGGCCTTGGTGAACCACCACGCGCCGACGTTGGTGGGGGGCTCGATGGCGGACGGATTCTCGGCCTTGATGGCGTCCCAGCGCGCCTTGTAGGGACCGCCGTCGATCAACCGCTCCCAGTGCAGCAACGTGAAGTCACTGCCGCGCTCGATGTGGCCCTTGAGGAACCAGAACCGGTCTGAAGACATCGTCCAGCCGGGCACGTCCAGGTACTCGAAGTAGTCGATCTCGGTGGCACTGATGCGGGCGAGGGTCTCGGCCTGGGACAGGCCTGCGGTCGACCACTTCACGGCGCCTTCGATGTCGGCGACCACTTCGAGCAACTTTTCGGGGGCCACGTCGGTGTTTGCTTCGCCCCCGAAGCACTCGACACCTGCCACGGTGGCCTTGGTGATGTCGATCTTGCCGGCGTCCTTGTGGCTGGCGGTCGACGAGACCTCCCAGGTCGCGGTCTTCATCTGGGACCAGCTCGGGGCGGCCAGGGCCGAGACGGGAAGGGTTGTGATCGCGCATAGAACAGCAAAGCGCATGGCGAAGAACTCCGACGGGGACATGACTCTATCAACCCGCGGAGAGGTTCGAGATTCCGCGGGCACTTTCATCGATGGCCCGAGCGCTACGAACCGATGACCAGCAGCAAGATGCCGCCGGAGCACAGCACCGCCAGCGCGCCCAGGACCATGAAGCTGGCTGCAAACATGAGCATCTTGGTTTGGTCTTCGGGCGGAGCGGGCTTGGGCCTGTAGCTGCGCCTGGCCACCGCTTCGACCGAGGCATTCTCGCGTGCCTCTGGGGGCTCGTTTCCCTCTCCGGGACCGAGGGCGCGCGCCACGGCCAGACCGACATTGCTGGCCCGAACGGTGCCGCGCAGCTCTGCCGCCTCGTCCTTGCCTTGGGCGGCTTCGATGCGCTTGACGATGGTGTTGCCGTACAGCTTCTCGGAGAGCTCGTCGCAGGTCTGCGGCCGCAGGGCTGGGTTCTTCTGCAGGCACTCCATGACCACCTGCCCCAGGGCCTCAGGCAGACCGAGGGCGGTGACCTCGAGCGGCGGGGCCCGGCGTTCCACGACCGCCTCTTCGAGCAGGGCGAGGTCAGTGGCGTCGAAGGGCGGCTTTCCGGCGGCCAGTTCGTAGAGCACCGCACCCAAGGACCAGATGTCCGAGGCTGCGTCTCCTCGGCCGTTCTGCAGGACCTCGGGAGCCAGATAGCGGGCGGCGTACATGCTCATCGCGTCGGGAATGCGCTGCTCGCCATAATCGGTCACCTTGGTCACCAATCCGTCGTTGGTGGGCGCCAACATGACGTTTCCGGGGTTGATTGCCCCGTGCACGACGTCGGCATCGTGCAGGGCACTCACCCCGCCCAGGATGGCCTTGAACAGGGACAGGATTTCGTCGGGAGTTGGCCGATAGGAGCCGAGCCAACGACGCATGGATGGCCCATCGACATAGTCCGTCACCAGTGCCAGCACCTCGGGCAGCTCGATCATGCCGCGCACTTCTGCGAGATGACTGTGACGAACCCCGCCGATTCTCTCCATCATCGCCCGCTCATCGGCTCGATTCTTCTCGCGGCCCGACAGCAATACCTTGAGCGCGACGGTGTTCTCGACGGCATCGTGGGCTCGGTAGCCGATGTAGTGGTGCCCAGGCCCCAGCAAGGCATCGACGGTGTATTGCCCGATCGATTCACCGGACGCGAACAGGGTGCGGTTCGCCAGGGTCCCTTCCTATTTCCGGTCCAACCGTGTGATTCCGGCCCACCCTTCCGGTAGCCCATCCCGCAAATACATGCGGCAACGGGATGCGTACAGTGCCGCCGCGAGGTCGGTCGGATGGTCCAGCAGCATGGCCTCGAATGCGTCGAGGGCCTGTTGTAGGTCGCCGGATCGATAGGCCAGCACAGCAACATCGAAGGCCCTGCGTGACCCGAGCTTCTCGGCGCGCTCCATCACGGGCAGCGCGTCGAGCACCTCGTAGATGGCGATGGGTTCGGTGCGTCCTTTGGCGACGACCAGATCGAGGGTGCGCAGCTCGACCGGCGCCAGCGAGACGATGGGGGCGGGTCGGCGGCGGTTGCTGTCTGGCGGAACGAGTGACCGGGTGATGGGAATGTCACCGGTCGTAGGCGCCGTGGTCAGGGCCTGGGCCACGCTCTCGCTGATGATGACAATCAAGCCATACATCTTGGTCATGCCTTCGAGTCGGCTGGCGAGGTTGACCGCGTCCCCGATGACGTTGCAGTCGATGCGGTCCTTGCCGCCGATGGTGCCCAGCATGAGCTTGCCTAGGTGGATGCCGATGCCGACGCGGACAGGCGGCATTCCGCGAGCTTCCTGTTCGGCGTTGAACAACTCGAGTCCTTCGATCATCGAGATGGAAGCGGCCACAGCGCTGTCCGCTCCCCCGGGGAACAACGCCATGATCGCGTCGCCGAGGTAGGCGTTGATGAAGCCCCCGTGTTCGTGAATGGCAGGCTCCATGCACAGCAGCCAGCGGTTGATGAAGTCGAAGGCTTCGTCCGGGCTCATCTTTTCGAGGGTGGTCGTGAAGCCGCGCAGGTCGCAGAACAACACCCCCATCTGCATGCGGATATGGTCCCCGCGCTTGATCTCTCGGATGCTGTCCCGCTCGAGCAGGTCCAAGAACTCGTAGGGCACGAAGCGCTCGACGGCGCGGTGGGTCTCTTCGAGGTCTTGGTGCGTGACCAGCAGGTTCTCGGACAGGCGCTCCACACGAGTGAACGAGTCTGCGTATTGGCGTCCCAGGGTGTAGACCTGAATGACGAGAAAGCCCAGCAGTCCGGGATACATCAGGTCAAAGCCTAGATTGGCCCAGTCTTGAGAGCGGGCGATGTCATGCAGCACGCACAGGGCGAAGGTGAACAGGCACAGGGTGACCAGCAGTGCCCGCGGCTGCCCTGCGTTGACGGCCCGGACTAGGTCGTAGACCACCGCGATGCCGCAGATCAGCGCGAACAGATTGAAGATGATGAGCGAGTGCGAGTACACCGACGGGGGCGTCAGCAGCACGCCGAGCATGCCGATTGCAGACATGGCGAACGACAGCTGCTGCATGCGCTTGGTGTTCTTGGTTGGGTACAGCGTCTGGGTCATCATCGTGGCGAAGATGAGGCTCAGGTACAGCGACAGGTACTCGACTTTGAGGGCGAGCAACCACTGGAATCCTTCGACATCGACGATGTAGGCGATGCGGTCCGATCCCATGCGCACCGACTGCACGACACAGAATCCGCCAAACCACGCCTGGGCGATCTCCGACGGCCGCAGAATCCAGACGCCGATGTGAAAGAACCCCGCCACCAGCAGCGTGACCATCATGAGCACGTCCAGAGACAGCCCGAGTCGGTTGCGCAGCTCGATCTGCCGCGGCGTGCCCAAAATCAGAGGGCGTCGCAATCCACCGACGCGATGGTGGTGGTTGGCGACCTGGGCGACCACTTCGAGCTCGGTGTCGTCGACGCGGAACTGCCACTTTCCGTGACCGCCAGCGGGGACCGAGGGCTCGACCGAGGTGTCGCCCCAGTGCGCGGCCTCGACGCCTTCTACCCACAGAAGCGTTGGGCGGGGGTTCGATAGGGTGAGCGCCAAATCCTTGCCGACCATGGATGGGGGCAACATGACGCGCAGGCGGTACGTCGCAAAGCCCGTCCCAGGCAGTGGACCGTCCTCGGATTCCACCCCTCGCCAGACTCCAGGCACCTCGACGAACAAGGGAGATCCGCCGGAATCGGTGGTCCCGGGCTGCAGCCGCTGTCCGTACCACATGGCCCAGTTGCCATCGAGAGACACAGTCCCGTCACGCTCAAAGTCCCAGGTGGACAGGTCCATCGCCCCGTCCGAAGCCA
>CAYYHT010000293.1:0-8949 GCA_964471355.1 uncultured Enterobacteriaceae bacterium | reverse complement strand
CCAGCACATCCAGCGTGTTGCCGTCGGGCAGGTATATAGTTAGGTTTTTTTAGTGTGTTTGGCGAGCTGCCAGCTCTTCGAGTGCTGGCTTGAGCAACGTCGCGATGCCCTGCGCCGCCTCGGCCGTGCCCTGCTCCACAAATCGAAACGCCACTTCCGAGTCTGTCCCCACACCAATCCAAGGGATGTCACGTCGGTCCGCGCCCAACAGGCGCCTAGATAGAACCGCATCGGCGCCGGGCCAGTCTGCAGGCTTGAGGCAAGGCAGCAAGGGATTTCCTCCGCCGAAAGCATAGCGGATTGCTGCCAAGTGTCAGGTGACACATTACACTGCCGACGCCGGAGGTTTGATGGCTGGAGACGCTGCAATTGTCACTTGTGCCCTGACGGGGGTGCTCACCAATCCCGCGGTCCACAATGTGCCCGTGACCCCTGAGCAGATGGCCGCCGAGGCGACGCGTGCTTGGGAGGCTGGGGCGGTGGTCATGCACCTGCACTACCGCAACCAGACGCCGGGCATGGGTTGGGCGCCGACGTGGGAGCCGGCGGTGGTCTGCGAGATCGTCGAGGCGATTCGCGAGGCGTGTCCAGGCGTGCTCATCAACAGCAGCACCGGGACAGTGGGCAACGACATCAGCGGTCCTGTTGGCGCCATCGAGGCCAGCAAGCCCGAGATCGCGGCCATGAATGCGGGCTCGCTCAACTACCTCAAGGCGCGCAGCAACGGCACCTGGGCCTGGCCCCCGATGTTGTTCGACAACCCCGTCGACAAGATCGAGCGCTTCGTCAAAGTGATGAACGAAAGCGGCATCGTGCCGGAGTGGGAGTGCTTTGACACCGGCATCGTGCGCTCGGTGGCCATGTTCAAGAAGGTCGGGCTGACCCAAGACCCCCTGCATATCAACTTCGTGATGGGCGTTGCCAGCGGCATGGCAGCGGATCCACGCCTCATCCCAATCCTCAAAGAGTACCTCCCAGAGGGCGCCCACTTCCAGAGCACGCTGATCGGTCGGCAAGAGATCTGGGCCACCCACCAAGCCACTGCCGACCATGGTGGCGACGTGCGCACGGGCCTAGAAGACACGTTTTATCTGCCCAATGGCGACAAGGTCAGCAGCAATGGCCCGTTGATCGAGGCGCTGGTTGCCGTGGTCCGAGAGGCCGGTCGCAGGCCCGCAACCGTCGATGAGGCTCGCGCCGCGTACGGACTCGCGTAGACTGCCCGACCCATGTACCCACTACCTACTCGCGTCGACACCCGGTCCGACGCCTACAAGACCAATGTGCAGCAGAACCTCGAGACCATCGGGAAGCTGCACGACAAGCTCGCAAAGGCCCGTGCTGGAGGCGGCGACAAGTACGTCACTCGGCACATTGAGCGAGGCAAGCTGCTGCCCCGCGAGCGCGTTCGCATGCTGCTCGACCGCGGCTCGCCCTTCCTCGAGATCGCGCCGCTAGCGGGCTGCCACGAAGGTGGTGTGGTTCCCGGCGGGTCCATCGTCGGCGGCGTGGGCTGGGTCAATGGTGTCGAGTGCGTGATCAATGCCAGCGACCCGACTGTCGCTGGTGGCGCCATCAATGTGCACGGGCTGCGCCGCGGCGGTCGCCTGTCCAACATCGCCCTCGAGAACCGCATGCCCGCGGTCAACCTGATTGAGTCGGCGGGCGCGGATCTGCCCAACCAAGCCGACATCTTCGTCATCGGCGGTGCCGGCTTTCGGCACATCACCCGGCGGTCCCGCGACAAGGTGCCCATCGTCAGCTTGGTGTTCGGCTCGTGCACAGCCGGTGGCGCCTACATCCCCGGCATGAGCGACTACACGGTGATGGTCAAGGAACGGGCCTACATGTACTTGGCCGGACCACCGCTGGTGAAGATGGCGACCGGTGAAGTGGTCGACGACGAATCGTTGGGCGGTGCCGACATGCACAGCCGGGTCAGTGGGGTCTCGGACTACCTCGCAGACGACGAGATGGACTGCATTCGCATCGGACGCGAGATCGTCGGCCGCATGGGCTGGCAAAAGCAGGGACCCGGTCCCGTCGGTCCCGGCGACGCGCCCATCCACGATCCCGAAGAGCTGCTGGGCATCGCGGCCGCTGACATCCGGCATCCGTTCGATGCTCGAGAAGTCATCGCCCGCATCGTCGATGGCAGCCGCTTCTCAGAGTTCAAGCCGCTGTACGGATCGACGCTGGTCTGCGGCTGGGCCGAGCTTGGCGGCTACCGCGTCGCCATCTTGGCCAACAACGGAATCCTGTTCAGCGAGTCCGCGAACAAGGGCGCGCAGTTCATCCAGCTGTGCAACCAGAACAACACCCCGTTGCTCTTCCTGCAGAACATCACGGGCTTCATGGTCGGCCAGGCGGTCGAAGAGGCCGGCATCATCAAGGCCGGCGCCAAGCTCATCAACGCGGTCAGCAACAGCACCGTACCCGCCATCACCCTGATGATCGGCGGCAGCTACGGGGCGGGCAACTACGCCATGATGGGGCGCGCCTATGAGCCCCGTTTCTTGTTCACCTGGCCCAACCACCGCATCGCCGTGATGGGTCCCGAACAGCTCGCCGGCGTCATCGAGATCGTCAAGCGTGAGTCCGCCGCCAAGAAGGGCAGAGAGGTCAACGAAGAACAGCTGGCCATGCTCAAGAAGATGCTGGTGGGCAAGATCGAGTTCGAGAGCACCTGTTGGTCGGCCACGGGCCGGGTCTGGGACGACGGAGTCATCGACCCGCGCGATACGCGAACGGTCCTGACCATGGCGCTCTCAGCGATTCACAACGGGCCGGTCGACGGCACCAACCAGTGGGGGACTTTCAGACATTGATCGCCAAACTGCTGGTTGCCAACCGCGGCGAGATCGCTCGTCGCATCTTCCGAACCTGTCGAGAGCTGGGCATCTCGAGCGTGGCGGTCTATTCCGACGCCGACGCCGACCTGCCCTACGTTCGCGAGGCCGATGCATCGGTTCATATTGGACCCGGGCCGGCGGCAGAGTCCTATCTGGACGTCGAACGTGTGCTCGCCGCTGCTGCAAAGACGGGCGCTGACTCGATTCACCCTGGGTACGGCTTTCTGTCCGAGGACGCGGGCTTTGCCGCGGCAGTGGTCGAAGCGGGCCTGACCTGGGTCGGGCCGAGCCCCGATTCCATCCGCGCGATGGGCGACAAGGCCACAGCGCGGCGCATGGCGGCCGAGCACAATGTGCCCACGGTGCCTGGCTATGACGGCGACGACCAGCAGGATGCGACCTTTGCGTCCGAGGCTGCTCGCATCGGCTTTCCGCTGCTGGTCAAGGCCGCCGGCGGAGGAGGCGGGCGAGGCATGCGTCGGGTCCACGCGGCCGGTGAGCTTCAGGCGGCGGTCGACAGTGCTCGACGCGAGGCCGGAGCGGCGTTCGGGAACGACAAGCTGCTGCTTGAGCGGCTGATCGAGCGAGCCCGCCACATCGAGGTCCAGGTCTTTGGCGACGGTGCGGGCCAGGTGGTCCATCTGTTCGAGCGCGAGTGCTCGGTGCAGCGTCGCCACCAAAAGGTCGTTGAAGAGGCGCCGAGTCCCGGTGTCGACGCAGCACTGCGCCAAGAACTGGGGGCTGCGGCGGTTCGCATCGCGTCGGCGGTCAACTATGCCGGTGCCGGCACCGTCGAGTTCCTGCTGAACGACGATGGCAGCTTCTATTTCCTCGAGATGAACACCCGCCTGCAGGTCGAGCACCCGGTCACAGAGCTGGTCACCTCGACCGACTTGGTGGCGGCACAGATCGCCGTGGCCGAGGGACGCGGGCTGCCGTGGCAGCAGGACGACATCGAGCTGATGGGGCACGCCATCGAGGTGCGCGTCTATGCCGAGGACCCGATGCGGGACTACATGCCCGGCACGGGGGCGCTGACCCGCTTCGACCTGCCTGCCGATCCTGGGGTTCGCATCGACGCGGGCTTCGAGAGCGGCAATGTCTTGGGGCCGCACTACGACGCCATGCTTGCCAAGGTGATTGCCTGGGGTGGGGACCGTGCCGAGGCCAATCGACGCCTGCAGCGTGCGGTCAATCAGGCCTGGATTCCCGGCGTCATCACCAACCTGCCGCTGCTTCGCCAGCTGTGTGCGAACCCGGCATGGCAGCAGGGCCAGCTGCACACCGGCTTCTTGAATGAGCATCCTCCAGTGGCGCCACCACTCAACTTCAACATCGGCGTGCTGCACGCCGTCGCCTTGGACTGGTGGAGTCGACGGGTGAATCCGCCTTGGGGCACCCAGGTTGCTGCGGGATTCCGGGTCGAGGGCAATGCCGCCGATACCGATACATGGCGCTGTGGCACCGAAGAGGCGACCAGTCGTGCCACCGAGCTCGATGCGAACAGGCTCTCGATTGAAGTCGATGACTCCCCGGCGGTGGTCGTGCAGATCTTCGACGTCGAGGGCGACGAGGTCACCTTGGCAATCGGCAGTGTTCGCCGCACCTCACGGGTCGTGCAGACGGCCGAGACGACCTATGTCCACTTCGGCGACGGCGAAGCTTTTGTGCAGCGCGTGCCTCGATTTGCTCCCCCCGCTGGTGCAGCGGACGAGCCCGGTTCGTGCACTGCTCCGACCCCCGGCACGGTCGTGGCCATCAAGGTGGCCGAGGGCGACTCGGTGACCGCCGGCCAGACGCTGATCGTGCTCGAAGCCATGAAGATGGAGCACCAGCTGACCGCTCCCGAAGATGGCGTTGTCGCGTCGGTGCGCGTCGAGATTGGCGATGCAGTCGACCAGGGCACGCTGCTGCTCAAGATCGAGCCCAACGAGGACTAGTCTTCGGGCCCGCCGGCCTTCTGCTTGGCCCAGCCGTCCAAGGCCCACTGCCAAGCGGCCTTGGCGGGGTCGCGCAGGTGGTGGTCTGACTTTGCTGCCCCGGGCCAGGTGCGTCCCTCTGGAATCAGGCACTGAGCGGTCGGGGCCCGTCCTGGCCACGCCCGGCAGTACAGCTCTCCGTCTTCGATCTGATCGAACTTGTCGGTGGTGCCGTTGCGCGCCCGCCAGACGCCGATGCCGCGCTGAACGGTCTCTTCTCGCTGGTTGAGGCTCGGATGGCGCTGGTAGCGCAGCACGGGAATTGGCCGCGTATTGCCGCACTTGGACGGCCCGTCGATGGCATCGACCGAGAGCACGGCATCGGGAACGCGGCTGTCGCAGGCCCACTGCTCGGCGGTGACCGCTCCGAGCTGAAAGCCGGCCGCCAGAACACGGGTGCAGCCAGGCACGGACTTGGGCGCTGTGGCGGCTGGAGCGCTGATGACGCGCACGTTCGGGATGTCGGCGAACACCGCGGGATCGATGTTGAGGGCCACGATGCAGTCGGTTGATTCGGGTGGGCTGGTCGGCTCACCGCCACAACTGGTCAGCAGCAAGCCGATGCATAGCGCTCGTAGGGTCATGATGCGCACGATACTCCCAGTGTCGATGTTCGCGCTGTTGTCACTGCTATTTGCCTGCCAGGAGCCGTTCGGCACCGATCGCCACGACCTTGAAGGGGTCCGCATCGCCGCGGTGCGAGCGGATGTCGATGGTGGGGACATCTCTCCTCGTGCCGCGCTGGTCGTCGACGGGCAGCTGTGGGCAGACGAGCGCGTGAGCTTGGCCTGGTTCCGGGTGGACGATGCGGACGCTCTGCAGCAGCTGTCGCCCATTGAGCCCGCGCATGGTGTCGGACCGGCTCCGACCTTCGAGCGGCGTGACACCCCCTATGTCGGCCTGATTGCGCAGTTTGGCAATGGAGAGGAGCGCAGGGCGCTGCTGCAGGTCAGCGAGAGTCCAGTCTCGATCGAGGCCCTCGATGTGGCGGTGGTCGATGGCGTGGACCTGCTGACGGTGCAACCTCCCGAGCTGACGGCAGACGCTCGTGCCGGGTGGACCACCACAGCGGCCGCCCATGTGCCCGAGGCCGGATTCGCCCGATTGAGCGTGTCGACCGATGCCGAGCTGGCCCCGACCAGCCGCTGGATGGCCGTTGGTGGCAGCGGCAGCTTCTTTGAGTTGGACCGCAGTACCACGGACTGGGCAGCCGGAGAGCTCGTCGTCGACGGCGATGAGGTCGTTGAACAGGTGGCCGCCGAGCCAGGACCCAGCACGATCTTGGTGTTGGCCGTCGACGGACAAGGCGGGTCGGACTTTCGAGCCCAGGAGCTGTGGATTGGCCCGCCAAGCACCGGCGTCGTGACCCATAGCGGGCGCTGGCTTGGCACCGACGTGCCCGTTGAGAGGGAACTTGTGCGCGGGGTGCTCGAGGCCGATGACTCCGCGCCGACAGGGCTGCGCCTCATGTCTGCAGAGCCGGCCGCGCTGCCGCTGCCTGGGTTCGACCCCTACGGAACTGAGAGCCTGTGTGAGAGCGTGTTGGGTCCCTTTGACCCGTCCTGGCTCTTGGATGGTCGCTGCACCCGCGGCGACTTGTTGGGCGAGACGGTCGTGGTGCAGGTCCAATGACATCTTGGTTGTTGCTGGCCAGCTTGGCATCGGCGGTCGAGGTCTCGGGCACGGTGCGCGTCCGGGGCTCAGGCGACCCGATTGAGGGCATCACCGTTCGCGACGATGGCGACGAGAACACCTCGGTCACCGACTTCCGCGGACGCTTTGTGCTGGACTTGCCCGAGGGCCAGGTCCTGCTGTGGTTTGAGTCGGTGGACACCGCACCGGTGTCGGTCGAGCTGACGGTGCCCGCACAGCCAGTGGTCGTGTTCCTCGAGCCCGGCCGCATGCACGAGATCGTGGTGGAGTCCTTCCGGGACACCGCGCACACCGCCAGACACGTGGTCGATGCCGAGATGGCGCTCGAGACGCCAGGCACCCTCGAGGACTCGGTTCGCTTGGTGCAGTCCCTGCCTGGAGTGAGCGTTCGGCGCGAGTACTCACCGGGACAGGCCGAGCTGTCGGTGCGTGGCAGTCAGCCCGGCGAGAATCGGTACCTGCTCGATGGCGTCGACGTGCCCTATCTGTACCACTTTAACCAGTACGCATCGGTGTTTCCGACGACTCAGATCGACACGCTGGAGCTGTTCCCGTCCACATTCGGTTCAGCATATGGCGACGCGGTTGGAGCGGTGATCGACGCCAAGAGCGTGGTCGAAAAGCCCAACGCGCTGCACGGCTCGGTGGCGATGAGCACCGTCATGGGCTCGGCCAGCCTGTCCGCACCTCTCGAGAAGGGAGACTGGTGGCTGAGCGCCTCGGGACGCCGCTCCTACCAAGATCTCATCACCGGAAGCACCGAGCAATACACCGTGTGGCCGGTGTTCGGCGACTTCTCGCTGCGGGCCGGCCGAGAGCGCGACGGCAAGCGCATGCAGGTGTTCGCTTGGGGTGGCAGCGATGCCTACGATCGGGCGGTCGGCGAGCTCGACTTGCTGGACGCGGTCGAGTCCGACGAGGCGCCGAGCTTCGCCTACCGCAGGGCGTTCCAGGTCGCGGGCATCCAGACCGGCCGCAATGGCGAGACCGGGCAGTCCCGCATGGTGAACGCCATCGTGCACGACCGGCTGTCCGGCGAGATGTCGTCCAACGGCAGCGAGGTCCTGCAGACCGTTCGCCTGAACCATCGCACCGACGTCGCGCACCAGCTCAACGGCGACAAACTCCGCGTCGAGGGCGGCTGGTCCAGCCGAGCAGACTGGACCCAGCTGCAGGTCGTGGACCCGGGACCGGCCGCATTTCAGGTGGCCCAGGAGGCGCCTGCATTGGCCCGAGGAGTCGCGACAGACGCCAAGCGCGTCCGCATTCGAGGGGCCGGCTATTCCGAGCTGCACTGGCAGCAGGGGAACTGGCGCATGATGCCGGGACTGCGCATTCCGCTGGACTCGATGGCCTTGGTCCAGCTGCCCGAGCCTCGGCTGGCCCTGCGTTGGCGAGGCGCAGAGCAGAGTGCGCTGAAGCTGTCCTTCGGGCGGTACAACCAAGCGCCGGCGACCGAACACTTGATCGAGGGCACCGGCGACCCGGACCATCCGGTGATCACCGCCTGGCAGGCCGCCGCTGGCGTTGAGCAGACCTTTGCCAATCGCCTTGAGTTCAGCGTCGACGGCTACTACAAGCTGCTCGACAATCCGCTGTGGCTGGTCCCAGATGGGCCGGCGGTCACGGTCGATCGCGGCGACGCGTGGGGCTTTGAGCTGGTCAGCCGCTACCGTCTGCGCGAGGTGTTCTTTCTGTGGGGCTGGTTTGCCTACAGCCGCAGCACGCTCGATCTGCCCGAAGGACGCGTCCCCACCAATGGCGATCAGCCAGTGACGGCCGGGGTTGTGGCCAGCTGGGATCCGGGCAAGGGCTGGAACGTCGGGCTGCGCTACCGCTACGGCTCTGGCCTTCCCTACACGCCCATCTCGAACAGCCTCTACAACGGCACCGAGGACACGTGGATTCCCGTGCCTAGCACCACCAACAGTGCCCGCCTGCCGCAGTACCAGAAGCTGGACCTGCACTTCGAAAAGGCCTGGGTCTTCGATCGCTGGACCCTGTCGACCTATGTCGAGGGCTGGGTAGTGCCCAAGAGCAGCGCCCAGCTGTATCCGACCTGGAACTACGACTACCGCGAGCAGGGCTGGGTCGTCGGCCCAACCTTCCTGCCGCTGCTGGGTGCGCGCGCCAAGTTCTGAGTGACGGGCTGGGGTCCGAGCTCGAGGATCGGCGGTGGAAGCGTCGGTGGCTGTCGTCAGACACGGCGCGGGCGCTTTGCCTGGCGTTGTCGCTTCAAGTGGGGCGTCCGACCAGTCGTTGCCTGTGAGCTGGCTGGTGCTAGGCTCCGGGCTTCGAGCTGGAGGCCCCGTGAATCGAACTGCGACCCTGATGATGCTCGCAGCCTTCTGCAGCGGATGTGCAGAACCGGGCATTGAGTACACCCAAGAGCAGGCGCTCGAATGGGAGTGGGTGTGAGGCATACCCCGGTTCCGTGAACGGTTGAGGCGGCAGCGGGCGGTCAG
>CAYYHT010000292.1:0-8973 GCA_964471355.1 uncultured Enterobacteriaceae bacterium | reverse complement strand
CGCCATCGGCCAGGGGCCGCAGCGACGCCGGTCGCAGCGACGCCGGTCGCGCCGAGCTGAACGGCACTGTCGGCGTAGTGCCCGTCCCACGGAGTCGTGACCGTCGTTGTGTTGGGAAAGGCGCTGCACCCTTCGCCCACCGAAGGGCAGTTTCGAACGCCTGGATAGACTTCAGGGTCCAGCGGGTCACAGTCTCCCTGTTCCGAGGAATACCCATCCCCATCCGGATCGACATTGTCGAGCGGGGTACATCCCAGCGACCACAGAACCACAAAAAGGGGCATGCCCAGGCACCTCTGCGGCCAACTATGCCATGCCAACGGCTTTGCTGCTGGGTCATGCAGGCGCAGCCCGAGGTGCTATAGGCCTGCCATGCCACACAGACTCCTCATTGTCTCCAGCCTGCTTGCCGCCGCCGGCTGCAATGCCGGCTCCGAAGAGACCATTCCTGTGCAGTTCACCCTCGGAGACTTCATGTCCGGTGATGGCATTGAGCATCTCGACGTGTGCGTGCTGGACACAGCGAACTGCGACGTCACGGATGCCGATGGAACGGCCCACCTGAGTCTCGCGGTCGACTCCGATGTGGCAATTGGGATTACTGGCGGCGGATATAACCCGTCCATCCTGCCGATTCGGACGAGTCGAGACTTGCAGCCGGTCGTCAACTACTTGACGCCGGAGTTTGTCATCGACAACATCATCGAGGCGTCAGGTCTGCCGGTCGATCGCTCGCTGGCCAGGTTGGGAATCTCTCTTGTGGACCCCCAATATGTGCCTGTTGCGGGGTACTCGGCGACCATGCCGGAAGCAGAGGGGCCTTACTACCTCACCGAGCTAAGCAGCTCCGTCGGCCAGGATTTGGAGGCGACGTCGGGCTCGGGCCGCTTTGCTGGATTCAACTTCACCGGCGACTTCCTGATGGTCACCGTGGATGGGCCAGGTACCTGTCTGCCCGCAGAGAAATACTGGCAAGGCGGCCCCAATGAAGCGCCGTTGCCGATGGCCCCCGGCTTTACGTCGGGTGTGACGATGATCTGCGAGTAGGGAAGGGCGGCCCACAGGACGATCAGGATGGGCCGGCTGCGCTATGCACCGGCAGCTCGACGACGAACTGGGCACCCTCTCCTGGATGGCTCTCGACGTGGATGCTTCCGCCGTGCGCGGTGACGATCTGCCGGCAGATCGGAAGGCCCAGTCCGGTTCCTGGAGGGCGCTCGCTGCCGCTGACCTGGTGAAAGCGCTCAAAGATGGCCTCGTGCTCATCGCTGGGGATGCCTGGCCCTTCGTCGGTGACGCTAAAGCGCACGCAGTCGCCCGTGTGCGCCGCCTCGAGGGTCACAGCGCCCGCGGTCGAGAACTTGTGCGCGTTGGAGATCAGGTTGACCAAGACCTGCTGCAGGCGGTCCCTGTCGCCGGTGAGCTGGGGCAGGGAATCGGGCACCACCCGCACGAAGCTCACCTCGCTGTCCATGAACAGGCCGGCCGTGGCTGCCTCGACGCGCTCGGTCAGCTCGACGAGGTCGACCGAGAGCGACGCGAACTCCATGCTGCCGGTCTCCATCTTGGCGACGTCGAGCAGGTCGTTGATGAGTGCGGTCAGGCGTTCGCCTTCCTCGATGATGATGCCGATGTTGCCGCGAACCTGCTTGACGGCCCGCTCGACCTTGGGGGCTTGCATGTCGGTGCTCGGAATGATGCGGTCCTCCATGCGCCGGCGAATCATCTTGGCGAACCCAAGCACCGAGGTCAGGGGCGTGCGCAGCTCATGCGAGACCATCGAAGTGAACTCGGTCTTCATGCGGTCCACCTCCTTTTCGCGCGTCATGTCGCGCACCAGCACAACAGCTCCGGCGCTGTCTGCAAGAGGCGAGGCCACCGCAGCGCCAAAGCGGTCGTTGGGCAGCTGCATCTCAATGCGCACGGGCAGCCTGTCAGCCATGGCGCGCTTCGCCAACTCCAGCACGTCGGGCGGCAGCTTGAAGCTCTCGCCATCGCCAGAGTGGGTCAGCCGGACGAAGGGCTGGTTGTAGGTGCGCACGGTCCCGTCGGCGTCGATGGCCACGACTCCATCGGCCATGTGGTCGACGACGGCTCTCGATTGGTCCAACGCTGCACGCAGGGTGCGCGCGGCCTCTTTTCGCTCGGCTTGGTGCCGCTGCATGATGGTGCCGTACAACATCAGCAAGATGAGCAGCACCATGATGAAGACGGCGATGTTGCCGACCTGGAAGACGCGGGCCTGCCAGGCCTCGATGGGATGCGTTGGCCCGAACCACTGCGTGTACAGGCCCAGAGCCAGGTAGACGAAGCCCGAGCCGCTGGCCAACACGATGCGGCGGGACTGCGGGATGATGGTGGGCAGGGTGATCAGCACGGTGCCCAGGAAGATCTGGTAGTGGAACGCTGCGGTCCAACCCATGAGCAGGGTCGCGGTGACCGCGTGGCCGCAGACCATGGCGGCTCCGAGGCCGAATGCCATTGACAGATTGCCCTGCCGAATCAGGACCATGCCGACGGCGATGCCGCCCAGCACAATCACATTGGCCAGCACCATCTCCGGCACACCAAATGCCGCAAAGAGGAAGATGTAGGAGGCATAGGCGAACACGCCGTACAGGTAGACCCAGCCAGCCACTGGAAACAGCTGTTGGTGCTCCTCATCGAGCACGACGCTGGCGTCGGGGGCGCCCATCCAGGCGGACAGCCGCGCCCACTGGCTCCAAAGTGAATCCATGGCACACGCTAGCACCGGACCGTCGGGTTTCTAGGGCACTTCGACAGGCTCGTAGCTGATCTCGACCGTTTGCCCGCCCGTCGGGGGATTGCTGATGAACACGACCTCGTTGGTGCCCGGGCTGTACAGCCAATCGTCGACGACATCGATGCCGTCCACCAACACCAAGATGCTGGACACGACGGGCTCGAGGCTGAGCTCGAAGTGGTCGACGCTGACGGACGAGTCAGCGAGAATCTCCATCTCGGCAGACCAGTCGTCGCAGATGGACAGGAACTCGCCGCCAGTCCACGCCACGGCGTCTGAGTAGCCGTTGCCGGGGTCGGCGTTGGCGCAGCCACCGGGAACGGGACCTGCGACCGCCGAGAACTTGACCATGGCCGGGTTGTCCTTGGCTGCAATCACCGGGTCGATGTACTGCTTCCAGTAGTACTGGGTCTCCCAGCCGGGGCTCTCGTCGTTCTCGTCGCTGATGAAGATGACGTGCAGTTGGGCGTCGTCGCGCAGGAAGCCGTCATTGCAGCCACCGTTGGTCGCGGCGTTGATCGCGGCCCGCACGTTGATGAGCCCCATCTCGTCTTTGGAGTCGTCGGCGGGGGGCGTCATGATGCCGGTGGCAAACAGGCCGGCATAGTCGTCGGTCTCGGGGGTGAGGATGCCGCCCTGGTTGCAGCCTGTGGGCCCAGTCACGGCCATGAGGTGCCAGTCCCCGGCGTTGCCGGACAGCTGATCGATGAACACGTTGACGTTCTGGCCCATCGTCGTGAGCTCTTGGGTCATCGAGTAGCTGGTGTCGCCGTAGATGAGGATGTCGGCCTTGATGAAGTCGGCGGTGACCTCGTAGGTCTCGATCATGCGGCCGTCGACCAGCACCGTGGAGTCGCCCAGTGGGTCGATCGGGACGAACAGGTCCGAGGAGTACTCGACCTCGCTGCAGCCAATGGAGAGTGCAATGACGGCGAGGGGAAGCGCTAGGGTTCTCATGAGAGCTCCGTGCGGTTGGTGGCGGGTCGCAGCGGGCTTGTATCTCATTTTGGCGGGCGACGGAGGCGGAGCTAGTCGGCGAGCAGTCCCGCGACGCTTCCGTTGCCTGTGGTCGTGTGAACCACCGCATCGGCGTTGTTGTCCCGCCGATCGAGCCGATCGCCGCCTCGATACAGGTAGCTGTAGTTGCGGGAGCGAATCACATAGTCCCGGTAGCCGTCGCCATCGAAGTCGCCGACGCTGCCTTGGCCGCGCCCCCAGGCCACGAACCAGGAGAAGTCATTGGCTCCCCCTTCCAAGATCATGGCGTCAAAGACGTGGTCTGCGGCCGTCTGCTGGAGCCAGGGCTCATCGTGCTCGTCATTGAGCAGCTCATGGCCGCTGCGGCGGATGCTGTACTCAAAGTATTGGTGGTACTCCGCGAGGTCTTCACTGGTGAAGACCGACTCCTGGATCACAATCGGCATGTGGGCACTCAGAATGTTGGGCGATCATAGACCAGTGTCTCGATGGCGTGCCGTTGGGCTATCGCGGTCGCCATGCCGCCACGTCGGCGAGCACCATGGCCAACCAAGCCTCGGGCTCAAGGTCGACGCTGTCGCGGTAGCGAGCGGTGATGGCCAGGTGGTCTTTGTAGTCGACGGTGTTGACCGGCATGTTGGACAGCGCCCAGGCCACACCCTGTCCCCCGCCGGCCACACGAAGATGCTCCTGGGCCTCGAGGATGCAGCTGTGACCGCTGTCTCCCTCGCTTGTGATGCCGGCGCCGATCAGTGTTGCGACGACGCCGAGCCTGTCATCGATGTCGTTCATCAGCGGCAGCGCGCGGGAATACAGGCTGTGGGCTGCCTGGCGGTCTCCGGCGTCCCGAGCGATGTTCGCGAGGGGAAGCATGGTCCAAGGGATCAAGATCAGGTCGCCGATTTCCTTGAAGGACTCGAGTGCTGGCTCGTACAGCGCCCGCGCTTGGTCGATGTCCCCTTGCAGCCACGCGATCGAGCCCAGGAACCAGCTGCAGAAGGCAATGCCCCAGGCGAACTGTGCCTCTTGCATCGCCGTGCGACAGCCCAGCAGCTGCGCCTTTGCGGCGTCGAGGTCGCGACCGGCCCACATGACGATGGCCTCGTAGGTCATCGCCTGACCCAGGCCGGGCCAGTCTTGCAGGCCGGTATAGATCTGTTTGGCCTCGGCGACCAGCTCCAGCGCCTCGGCAGTGCGGCGCGGAGTCACCGTGTACAGAAAGCTGGCTTGAACGAGCGCAGGTGCGCGAACAGCCGGCGGTGGGTCCGACGCGAGGATCTTGCCGAACCACTCCCGTCCCTCGTGCTCGGTGCGGTTGGGCAGCCAAAACCAGATGAGCGCCACCGCGATGCGCTGCGCAATGTCAACGCGATGCTCAACGCCGAAGGCCAGCGCCGCTCGCAGGTTGTCCTGCTCGGTGTTGAGGCATGCCAGCCAATGCAGGCACTTGGGGCCTCGAAGTTGGGAGCCTCCGCGTTCAGCAAAGGCTTGGTAGTGCAGGGCGTGCTGCAAACGCGCCTCGGCAGCCACCGCGGGGTCAATGCGAACACCGCAGTACTGCCGCAGCGGCTCGAGCATGCGATACCTCGACTCGCCTTCGACCGAGCCAGCCACCACCAGGGATTTGTCGACCAGTTGGGCCAGGCCTTCGAGCAGGTCGAATTCGTCGTCAAATCCGCCGACTGCGGTCGCGCCTTCTACCGTGAACCCGCCATGGAAGAGCGATAAACGGCAAAATAGCTCGGCTTCTGAGGCGTCGAGCATGTCGTAGCTCCAGTCGATCGCCGCCTCGAGGGAGCGATGATGGGGCAGGGCGGTGCGCGTGCCTCCCTTGAGCAGCTTTAGGCTCTGGTCCAGCCGGTCGGCGATCTGTTGCGGGGTCAGCAGCCGGATTCGTGACGCCGCCAGCTCGAGCGCCAGCGGCACCCCGTCCACGGTTTGCACGATTCGCGCCACGTCGGAGGCATTGTGGGGAGTCAACTCGAAGCTCGGCTTGGCGACCTGGGCGCGGGTGAGGAACAGCTCAGTCGACGCGTCCATCGGCAGCGGTTCGAGAGGCAGAACGCGCTCGCCGGGCAGGTTCAGGGCCTCACGGGTTGTCGCGATGACCCGAACCCCGGGGGCGCGGAGCATGCGCAGCACCAAGCTCGCAGCTGCGTCGAGCACGTGCTCGCAGTTGTTGACCACGACCAACAGTCGCCTGTGCGCCAGATGGCCGTCGAGGGAGCTCGGTCCGATGTCGAACAAGGCTGCGAGCTCACCGGCGAGCAGCGCAGGATCCGAGACCGATGCCAGGGACAGAAACCAGACGCCGTCGGGAAACTCGCTTGCGACGCGCCTGGCGAGGGCAATGGACAACCGTGTCTTGCCCGTTCCACCAAATGCGCGGATTGTGACCAGCGGGCTCTCGTCGAGCCAGCTGTGCAGCTGCTCCAGCTCTGCCACGCGGCCGACCAGCGCTGTGGCAGGGGCCGGGAGGTTGCCGCTCTTTTCGCTCTGAATCGGCGGAAATCCGGAGGGGAGCTCGGGGTGGACCAAGCCGAAGATGCTGTCGGCGCGCGACAAATCGCGCAGTCGGTGCATGCCCAGGTTCGCGAGGCTGGCGCCCGAAGGCAGCTCGGAGATCATGGCTTTGGCCGCCCGGGACACCAACACCTGGCCACCGGCAGCGGCGCCCATCAAGCGAGCGACGTGGTTCAGGCAAGAACCGAAGTAGTAGCCCTCGCGCTTGTCGGCCTCGCCCACGTGAATGCCCATTCGCACGCGCAGATCTCCGACGGCGCTCCAGTCTTCGTCCTGCAGTGCGATCTGCGCCAGCCATGCGGCGCGGATAGCGGCCGAGGGGGCCCCGAAGGCAGCACCCATGCCGTCGCCGGTGTGCTTATAGACCTCGCCACCCGCCTGCCGCACCGCCGCATGCACGATGGCATCGTGCCGACTCAGTACGGCGTCCATCTGACCGGGGTAGGTCTCCCAGAGTCGCGTGCTGCCAACGATATCGCTGAACAGAAAGCTGGTACTCGAGACGGACACAAGACCTCCGCGAACGCGAATGCTACTTCAATTCCGCATCCGGTGATCGCCCCAACGACGCGCCATGCGGCAGCTCTGGGTCTCCGGGGGCGCCGGCTCGCCACGCGTGGGCGGCCTGAACCACGATGGCAACAGCCCCCCAGGACAGCCCGACCACGACGCCAAGGTCCACGAGGCCACGCCAAGGCTGCGGTGTGACGCGCAACAACGCGACCAGCGCGACAATCATCAGGGTCAGGCCCCAGGTCGCGCGCAACCGGCGAGCCGTGCCGTGGAAGAAGCCCATGCAGAACAACGGTGCCAGAACCAAGCGCAGGGTGTGCGGGTGGTCGGCCAGGTGGAAGGCGCGTGCTACTGCCATGGGTACAAAGCGCTGCTGAAAGCCTCGGTAGCCCTCGGCGATGGCCATGAATGCCACCCACACGACAGCAAACAGGACATGGACTGGGTCGAGCGGCATGCCCAGGGCGTCGACAGCATGTGGGGCCAGACGACTGATTGCCCGCACCAGCATCAGCAGCACACCGCCAAGTCCCCACAGCACTGTCAGCCAACGCATCGGTCGTCGCTCCGTCCGCCTCCTATCTCTCACAGACCCGACTCGCGCAGGCCTCTGGATGAAGACCACCTCCGGGGCGGCGTGAAGTAGCCGCGTGAGTGAGTGCGGCTGCCGGCGACCGCGTGGTGGGCGTATGTAGTGTTGACTTTAAATTTTAAAGTATTATCTTGAAGGAACCCCGCCGCTGGCGGCAACCCTTGGAGAACTCCGTGCAACCCAATCCCGAAGTTGTCGCCTTGACCTGGGCAGCCGTGCTCACCGCCATGATGTGGATGCCCTACATCGTCTCGCGCATGTTTACGCTGGGGGTCTGGGGGGTGTTCGCCTATCCGCCGGCTGCCAAAGAGCCTCCGGAGCCACCGGCATGGGCCGACAGAGCGAAGCGTGCCCATGACAATGCCGTCGAGAACCTTGTGATCTTCGCGGCGGTGGTGCTGGCCGTGGAGCTCTCGGGAGGTGGGGACGCGACGACGGCGATGGCGGCCTGGACCTATGTTGGCGCGCGCCTTGCCCACTGGATTCTGTACACAGCAGGGGTGCCAGTGTTGCGAACTCTGAGCTTCTTGGCCGGTTGGGTCTGCCAGATTGTTCTCGCGGCATACGTGCTGCTCTGACCGGCCCGGGTCCGCTAGTTGCGGGCGACTGATGCACAAGTCGGACACGGACTCTATGCAGGCCCAATATGGCAGCCGGTACGCCATACTCTGCCCGTGCGAATTCCCCTCGGTCCATTCTTGGTTGAGAGCCCCATCGGTCGCGGTGCAATGGCCGAGGTCTGGAAGGGCCGGCACGCGCGACAGGACGTCGCTGTCGCCCTCAGGGTAATGAGCCTGCAGGTCAGCAAGGAACAGGCCTGGAGAGCGGCGTTTAGCGACGAAATTCGAGCGGTTGCGCGCCTCTACCATCCGGGCATCGTGCTGATCTTCGACCACGGAATCGTCAGCGAGGAGGCTGCAGAGGCCTCGTCGGGGCGCATGCTCGCCGGCAATCCCTGGCTCGCCATGGAGCTTGCGGGCCACGGCACCTGATGACTTTGATGGGCCGCTGGTGCGCTTTGGCTCTCCCCGTGAGCGCTACGAGCTGATCAAGCGCTTGGTCGCCCGTCGGGCAGCGAACCGACCGGTGGTGATCTGGCTCGACGATGTGCAATGGGGCCACGATGCGCTGCGATTCGTGCAGTACCTGCTGGAGGGGCAACAGCTGGGGCCTGTCCTGGTCTTGATGACCGTGCAGGAAGAGGCGTTGGCGGAGCGCGACGAGGAGGCCGGTCAGCTCAAGACTCTGCTGGCCGACAAGCGAGTCACCCGCGTTCGTGTCGGCCCGCTGGGGAAGCGGGACCGCGCCGAGCTGGTGCGGGAACTGCTGGGCCTCGCCGGCGAGCTGGCGGTCCGGGTCGAGGAGCGCTCTGCCGGCAACCCGTTGTTTGCGGTTCAGCTGGTCGGCGACTGGGTCACCCGCGAGCTGCTGGTTCCACACCCAGACGGATTCCGGCTTCGCGAAGGAGCAGAGTCACCGCTGCCCGAGAGCCTGCATGAGGTCTGGTCCGCGCGTCTGGACCGGCTGCTGGAGGGACGCGACGGGGCCTCGCGGCGGGCGTTGGAGCTGGCGGCGGCGTGTGCGTGGGTGGGTGTCGCCTGCG